>JBBRGB010000007.1:0-35325 GCA_038241095.1 Phycisphaerales bacterium | reverse complement strand
TTCGTTCTTTTCAAACGCAGTTGGGGTGAGAACCACGGCACTGAAAACGCGCATGGTCGCAATAAAATCGACAGCTACCTCCAGACCGATGACACCGCCAAGCTCACCGAGACGCTCATCAAGGAGATGAACGAAAAGAAGTTCAATTACGTTTTCCTGCACTTCCGCGACACCGACAGCGCCGGCCACGGCCAAGGATGGGGATCGGCCAAGTGGCAACAGGCGCTGATCGATGTCGATGGCTACATCGGCCAAGTGCTGGCAGCGGTCAATAAGGATCCGGAGTTCAACGGACACACGGCCATCATCATCACAGCCGACCACGGCGGAACGGGCAAGGGTCACGGCGAAGCGAAAAAGGCCGAGGACTACACCATTCCCGTTTTCGTCTGGGGTCCAGGCGTCGAAAGCGGGGCCGACTTGTACGATCTCAACAAGCTCACCCGCAGCGACCCGGATACCAACCGGCCTGATTACAACGCCGAACACCAGCCCATCCGCAACGGTGGCACGGCCAATTTGGCGTTGAAGCTGCTGGGCTTGGGGCCGATCCCCGGCTCGCTGATCAACGCCAAGCAAAACCTGCGCACAAACTTTGAAGATCACACCGTGGTCGCTCCGCAATAAAACCGCAGTCGCAAGCCCACGGATGAAGTCGCGGCTTTGAGCTGCTTCTTCCGTGGGATGAGGCGTCACTGACGCGAACGTTCCAGCAGCGCCAGCACGGCCAACACCGCGACGGCTTGAGCCGTCACCAGTACCGCCTGCCAGCCCGCCAGGCGTCCGAGCATCACCCCGCCCAGCCCTGTCGCCAGAGTGCAAAGCCAGATGACCAGCACCGCGGATCGCTGCGAGAGACCCTTGCGCACCAAGCGGTGCGAGAAGTGATTGCGGTCACCGACGAAGGGACTCAAGCCGCGGCTCACGCGGATCAAGGTGACACTAGTAAAGTCGTAGAGGGGGATGGCCATGACGATGGCGGGCATGAGCACGCCGTACCAGCGTCCCGGCGTGGCCAAGGCGTCGGGCGATGGCGTGCCGACGTAGGTGGTGCGAATGCTGATGACCGCCAGCATGAGTCCCAGCACCAGCGACCCGCCGTCGCCCATGAATATTTTCGCCCCTTGCCCCTTGGCGTCACCACGCGGAAAGTTAAAGACAAGAAAGCCCAGCAACGCGCCCAGCAGCAGGGCCGAGGCTGCGGCGACGAACCACTGCCCGCCAAGGATGGCCGCCGCCAGGTATAGGCCCGCAATAATGGCACCGACACCCGTGGAGAGGCCGTCCATGTTGTCGAGCATGTTCATGGCGTTGGTGATTGCGACGATCCACAGCACACTCAAAAGGATGCTCAACACATAACCTACTGGTCCCAGAAGGTTGGGCAGGAAGTCAAAGACGCGCAGGTCGAAGAGGCCCGCCAGGCAGACGGCCACGAGCACTTGGATGCCCAGCTTGGGCCAGGCACCCAAACCCTTGCGGTCGTCGATCAAGCCGGTGATGTGCATGATGGCCAGACCGGCCAGCACCGCCAGCGCCATGGGCGTTTGTTGTCGCAGCCCCGGCAAGTATTCGATGGCCGGTGCCAACAAGCCCGTGAAGTCGGAGGCGGGGACTGCCCAGACGCTCGTCAAAGCCACAAGCAGAGGCAGAACAATCGCCCAGAAAATAGCGATTCCCCCGGTGTTGGGCACGGGCCGTGCGTGCCACTTGCGGCCACCTTCCGCGGGATCATCGGGATGATCCAAAGCCCCAACCCGATGCGAAGCGCGAATCAGCAGCCAAGTCAGCGGCAGACTGATGAGCAATGCCAAAGGCACCAGCGCCAAGCAGAGAAGAATCATCCCGCCATGATATGAGCAAGCATCTTTTAGCGGGGGCCGTCAGGCCCCATTGGGGCAACTCACAGTCCTAGCACATCCTTCATCGCGTAACGCCCCGGCTCGCCGGCAGCGCCGTTTTCGCTCA
Organism: Phycisphaerales bacterium; assembly: GCA_038241095.1. Taxonomy (GTDB): domain Bacteria; phylum Planctomycetota; class Phycisphaerae; order Phycisphaerales; family Phycisphaeraceae; genus JBBDMX01. The sequence goes on along the minus strand of JBBRGB010000007.1, from coordinate 33,357 downwards.
CCAGCCACTTGGCGGCATGAAGCGCCCCGCGGACAAAAACATCGCGGTTGCTGGCGATGTGCGTCAGTTCCAGCCGCTCACCCAAGGTGGCAAATGAGGCGGTGTGTTCGCCGATGACATCCCCCATGCGCAAGGCGTGCATGCCGATCTGTCCGCGCTGGCGTGGCACATCGTCGCCCTGTCGGCCATGCACCACGTCTTTTTCCAGACTCTTGCCGGTGGATTCGCAGATGGCGCGGGCGATGCCCAGGGCCGTGCCGGAGGGGGCGTCTTTCTTAAAGCGATGGTGGGCCTCGGTGATTTCGATGTCGTAGTCATCACCGAGTCGCGCGGCCACCTGCCCCGCCAAGGCGAAGAGCAGGTTGACCCCCAGGCTCATGTTGGGAGCCTGCAGGACGGGGATGCTCGTCGCGGCCGCGTCGATGCGGGCCTGATCCTCGGCCGTCAGACCGGTGGTGCCGATGACTAGGGCGATCTTTCGCGAAACACACAAGTCAATGGCGGCACGGGTGGCGACGGGCACGGTGAAGTCGATCATCACTTGAGGCGTGGTTTCGACGGGCAACTCGTTGCTCAAAGCGATCTGAGCCTTGCCCGCCCCGGCGATGAGGCCGGCGTCCTGACCAAGAAGTGGATGCCCCGGCCCTTCCAGCGCCGCGGTCAACGACAACGCCGCGTCCTCAAGTGTCAGTGCCACCAGTCGCCGACCCATGCGACCCGCGGCCCCGTTAATGGCGATGGCAATGCGACTCATGGCGACTCCAATAGAGAAAAACAGAACCGAGGACCGGGGTACTTCCCCGGGGGCTTACGCCCCTCGGCTCTGACTGTCATCATTTGACAGCGTGGCGGGGCATCTTACATTAAGATAATCTGTTAGTCGGTTGATGCCGTATCCCGCGTTGTGCGTTTCATCCCTCCTTACACTCGAAACCAAGCATGGCACTGAGTTTTTTCAAAAAAGACAAGTCCGCCGCGGCGGGTGACCAAGGCGGGGGCTTCAAGCGCGACACGCGCAAGGCCAATGCCTTTTTCAAGCACGCCCAAGCCACCGCCGACAGCCGACAGTACGACTACTCCATCACCTGTTATGTCAACGGTCTGCGCCATGAGCCGGACAACATGCCGCGGCACGAAGCCCTGCGTGAAGTCGCCATGCGGCGCAAGGTTTCGGGCCTTAAGCCGGCCGGCTTCGGCGAACGGCTCAAGAGCGGCGGCAAGACTCCGCTGGACAAAATGCTCCACGCCGAGCAGCTTTGGGCCAAGGACCCGCTCAACGCTAGTCTCGCCATTTCGGTCATGGAAAACGCCGCCGACGCCCACAAGGATGAGGCGGAACTAGATCTTTCAGAACTGGTCGATTGGCTGGGCGGCATCGTGCTGGAGCCCGGGCAGAACGCCAAGAAGCTGGGCAAGAGCCAGTTTGTCAAGGTGCGTGATCTGTTGTTTGCCGTGGGCGCTTTTGACCGCGCCGCCGAGGCCTGCAAGCGGGCGATTCAACTTGATCCCAACGACGCCTCGCTCTTGCACGACCTGAAGAACATCGAGGCCGAGCAGACGATGCAGAAGTCAGGCATGGGCGGCGGGGAAGGCGACTTCCGCAAGGCCATCAAGGATGCCGACAAGCAGCGGGTGCTGGAGCAGGAAAGCGGCATCGCCAAGACAACTTCGGTCATTGACGACATGATTACCCGTCGCCGGGCCGAGTACGAGGAAAGCCCCGAGGACGCTGGCAAACTGGCGCGGCTCATCGAGTCCTTGGGCCAGCGTGGCACCAACGATGCTGACGATGAAGCCATCCGCGTGCTGGGTGAGCAGTGGGAGCAGACCGGCCAGTATCGCCACAAGGTTCGCATCGGTGACATCAAGATGAAGCGGTACAACCGCGAGGTGCGTGAGCTGCGGCAGCACTTGACGGAGAACCCCGACGACGAATCGACGCGGCGGATCATGGTGGAAATGGCGCGGAAGCAGTTGGCTTTCGAGCTTGAGGAATACAAGGAGCGGGTCAAGAACTACCCGACGGACAAGGCCCTGCGCTTTGAGTTGGGTCGTCGGCTTTTTGCCACGCAGCAATACGATGAGGCCATCGCCGCGTTTCAGGAAGCGCGGGATGATCCCAAGCGCCGGGCGGCGTCGTTGCTGTACTTGGGCAAGTGCTACATCGCCAAGCAGTGGTTCGACGAGGCCATCGACGCCCTGCGGCAAGGCATCGCGGGCCACGAGTTGACCGATGACCGCATCGCTCTGGACCTGCGTTACGACCTGATGGAGGCTTTGGAAAATCAGGCCAAGCGAACCAAGAACGTCGAGTCGGCCAAGGAAGCACAGAAGGTCGCATCAGAGATTCTCCAAGCCAGCATCACATACCGTGACATCCGCGAGCGATTGGAGAAGATCAAGGCCCTGGCGGCGGAGTTGGAAAAGCAGGGGTGAGTTTTCGAAAAAGGGGACATCCACAATTTCCGCTTCATTGACGTTTCGAGTCGCCCCAGCGTCCAAGAAATTGTGGATGTCCCCTTTTTCTCCAAGGGTTGAGCAGCCGCATGTCCAAAGCCCTGGCAGTGATTCCCGCGCGGTACGGTTCAACCCGCTTCCCCGGCAAGCCGCTGGCGAAGGAAACGGGCAAGTATCTCATTGAGCATGTGATGGAGCGGGCGGCGATGGCCACGCGCCTCGGCCGCGTCATCGTGGCCACCGATGACCAGCGCATCCTTGACGCGGTACGTGGCTTTGGCGGCGAGGCCATGATGACCGGCGAGCATCCCAACGGCACCAGCCGCATCGCGGAAGTGGTCGCGGCCTTGGGCAATGAAGTCGGGTCGATTGTCGTCAATGTGCAGGGTGATGAACCGGAGATCGAGCCAGCGGTCATCGATCAACTCATCGCCGGGCTGGAGGCCGACCAAGATGCGCCGATGGCGACCTTGGCGGCGGACTTCGCGCCGGATGAAGACCCCGCCGACCCCAACATCGTCAAACTCGTGCTCAACCCCGCCGGCCGGGCCATGTATTTTTCACGCTCGCTGATCCCTTTTGACCGCGATCGGCAAGGCGCTCTCAAGCCGTTGAAGCATCCGGGGCTGTACGCCTATCGCCGCGAGTTTCTTTTGAAGTACGTCACCCTGCCGGCTACGCCTCTGGAGCAGTGCGAGCAGTTGGAACAGTTGCGTGCCTTGGAGCACGGTTACGCCATTGCCGTGGTCAAGGCCCAAGTGCGGCACCACGGCATCGACACGCCCCAGCAGTACGCTGACTTCGTGCGGCGGATGAGCAGCGCCCGGTAACCGCTGGGTTACTCAAAACTCAAACACCAACGCGGCGAAGTATTTCAGGTCATTGTTCTTGCTGCCGGCTGAGGTTTGGGCTTCGTACTCATCCTCCAGCGCCAGCTTGAGGCTCAGGCCACGGGCCGCGTCGATGCTCATCACCCAAGCCGCTTCCGAACGGATGCGGTAGTTGTTGAGTTGCGTCACATCCTGATACCAGGTACTCGTAGCGGTGAGTTTGTGGCCCTTGGCGAACTCCCAAGCCACTTCCCCGCCGAAGCTGCCTTCGGGCACGATCTCGTTATTGGCCGAGCCGAACTCTTTTTGACCACCGAGACCGGCGCGGACTACGGCCCGGAGTTTGGGTTCGTCCACCAGAATGTAACCCGGACCGGCCGAGCCACTGATGCGGTAATCCCAGTCCTGGAACTCATCGAAATCGACCCGGCCGCGGGCAAACACGAACCACGGCGAGCCGTGCATGAGCCAATCCTTGAGCACACGGGCATGGCCATCGTTGCGGCTGGTGGCACCGCTGTCGGTGGCAAGGTTGTAGGCGGTGGCGAACTCCCAGCGATCTTCATCGGTTTCCTTGGTGGCGCCGAAGCCAAAGCGGAAGTTGGTGGTTTCGCTGTTGCCCTGCGTGCCGTTGAGGCCGAGTTCGAGCTTGGGTTTCCAGTTGTCGAAGAAGCCGGCGGGAGCGGGGGCAACGGGCGTTTGCGTCGCGGGTTCGATAGGCGCGGCGGGGGGTTGTTCAACCGCAGTTGCTTTCGGCGCGGGAGCGGCCTGACCAGCGACAACAACCGACACGGCCACGGCGTCATCCGCCAGCATGGCCTTGATCTGATTCACCGGCACCACCAGACGCCCCAGCAGCGGATGTTGCAGCACGACATTCTTGCCATCCTGCTCCACCACCGGCGCGATGAGCACCTCGCCGGTGGCGAGTTCCACCCGCTCGGCCATGACGGGAGACGCCGTCGCCAAGACCGAGACACACAACAACCATCGCCACTTCATCATCATTCGATTCCGTTGTTTGAAGGATTTTGCGCTGGGCCGGCCGGTCAATCGGCCACCCATCCCGTCATGCGGGCCGACATGATAAAGAAGAATCGCAGGTGGCGTTTCTGTTTATGGGGGCACAATTCAAGCCCACAGATAAATCGTCGCTTTGGACGGTTCTTCTGTGGGATGGATGCGCAAACCCCAACTCAATCCCGATGCGAGCGGCGCGAAGTCATCAGGCTCGCCAGAGCCGCGCCCAAGGCCAGCACCAGCGCCATGACATACGCGACCCACTGCGAGCGTTCCGGCGTGCGCGTCGGCGCGGCACTCTGCGCCACCGCATTGCCACTGACCGGTGCCACCGTCCGCGTCGGCGGGGGTGGAGGCGGAGCCACGGTCGCCTGCACCACTTCCCGCGGCGGAGGCGGGGCCGCTTCCACTGGCGGCAACACCGGCCGGGCCGCGGCCTTCTTGGCCTCTTCCACTTCGTTGGCGGCAAAGACAATCGACGTCTCGATGCGGAAGTTCGACGAGCAGCACTGGCGCTCGGCAAAGAAGAAGTCCAGCTTCGTCTCCACCCCACCCGCACCGTTGGCACCGAAATACTGCGGTTTCCCGGCTTCCTTGCCCGCCATCGGCACAATCGCCACTTCCACCCCCGCAGGCGGTTTGCCAGCGTTGGTGCCCGTGCCCGTGAAAATCGCCCGCCCGCCCACCTTCACATCCCCGCTGTTTAAGCCGTCAAACTTCTGCCGCCGACCATCGGCGTAAACCAGCGTCACACTCTCCAGATCGCGCGTGGCGTAAACCTCCACCCGGTCGCCCTTAAACACCACCCGCGTGTCGGCGTTGCTGTAATCCAGACCCAGGTCGATATACAAATCCCCCGCCTTGATTGGGCAAGCGCCTTCCAGCACCAGCGTGGCCCACTTGATCGCCAACTCGCGCTCCATTGCCGGCGTCACCCGCTTGACCTCGCTCTTGGCATCCTCGGTCACATGGACTTCAAACGCCTTGGCCACGAACGCCTTGCCGTCAAAGAGCAGCACATCGCTCTTGAGTTCCGAGTGAATGCCGCCCAAGTCGATCACCAGCGTGCCGTTGATGAAGGCCCAGACATCGTCATCGCCGGAGAAGGTGAACTTCTGCCCCGGCATGTAACTGAACGTGGTGCCAAGTTGAAACGTGAAGTGGTAGTTGTGCGGGAAGCCTTCGTTGCCAAAGAGCTGATTGTCGATGGGAAAGAAAGCGTTGTTCTGGTAGCGATACACCCCGCCCGGCTCACCCGCGCCATTTTCCAGGGTGATGGTGTGCTCGATGGCCTGATTGATCGGCGCTTCGGTGAACCACGTCTTGAAGCCCGCGGCACTCTTGACCGAACCCAAGGCGCTGGGCTTGGGGGAGAAGACGGGCAGACCATCCTTGCCCAAGTGCAAGGCCACGATGCCGGGCTTGAGGCCCCCGTGGCTGTTGGCGTTGGTTTGGAAGTCGGGATGTCCCCCGGCCTGATCGCCACGATGGAAGTCGCGGATGGTGCCGTAGAACTCCACGCTGTGTCCCCCGGCGGGGATCGCGGCAAAGCCCAAGGCCAGCGTTGCGCCAAGCGCCAAGGTCAGCTTTCGCAAGGGGAAGTTACGCAGGTTGGAACCGAAGTCGCGCCGCATGTGCCAACTCCTTTTGCAGTGAGGTGCGTTAGAGCACGGAGTTAGAGCAAAGAAACGAGTGAGGCCATTATACATCAAGCGACCGCCAGTTTGACCTGCGGGCGTTTTGAACGCAAACTAATCTTTCTTCCGACTTTGTCCCCTAACCCGCAAGGAACGCGCATCATGGCCAACAAGAAAGACCGCTTCGCTCCCACGCCCGCCGACAAGTTCACCTTTGGTCTTTGGACCGTGGGCAACCCCGGGCGCGATCCCTTCGGCGAGCCGACGCGGGCCAAGCTCTCACCCGCCGAGATCGTTGATCTCTTGGGCGAGGTGGGCGGCGTTCACGGCGTGAACTTCCACGACAACGACCTGATTCCCATCGACGCCAGCGAAGCCGAAGCCGCGGGCATCAAGCGCGATTTCGCCAAGGCCCTGAAGCGCCACAAGATCAAGGTGCCGATGGCCACGACCAATCTTTTCGGCGACCCCGTCTTTAAGGACGGCGCGTTTACCAGCAACGACGCGGAGATTCGCGCCTACGCCATTGCCAAGGCCATGCGGGGCATGGAACTCGGCGCGGAATACGGTGCCAAGGTGTACGTCTTTTGGGGTGGCCGCGAAGGCACCGACACCAATGCCGGCAAGGACCCCGTGCAAGCCGTGCGCTGGTTCCGCGAGGCCATCGACTTCCTCTGCGAATACAACCTCCAACGCGGCTTCGGCTACAAGTTCGCCCTCGAAGCCAAGCCCAACGAACCCCGTGGCCACATCTTCTTCCCCGTCACTGGCAGCTATCTGGGCTTCATCGCCTCACTCAAACACCCCGACATGGTGGGCCTGAATCCCGAGTTCGCCCATGAGCAGATGGCGGGTCTCAACTTCGTGCAGTGCGTCGCCGAGGCCGTCGCCGCGGGCAAACTCTTCCACATCGACCTAAACGATCAGGAAGTCGGCCGGTTTGACCAAGACCTGCGCTTCGGAAGCCAGAGCTACAAGCACGCCTTCTTCCTGGTGAAGCTGCTCATCGACGCCAAGTACGACGGCATGAAGCACTTCGACAGCCACGCCTACCGCACCGCCGACCGCGCCGATGTCATCGCCTTTGCCCGCGGTTCGATGCGCACCTACAAAATCTTGGAAGACAAAGTCCGCCAGTGGAACAAGGACAAACAAATCCAGAAGCTCGTCAAGCAGATCGTCCACCCCGACAAGAAGCTGGCGGGCATGGTGGGCGATTACAGCGCCGCCAACGCCCAAGCTCTGCTGGCGCGTGACTTCGACCGCATCAAACTCGCGGCCCGGCCCCTGCCCTACGAACAACTCGACCAGTTGACCTTCGACCTGCTCATGGGCGCGCGCTGAAAACGCCACCCCGCGAGTCGTGCCAGTTGAAGTGGTGGCTCCGGGATGCTTCGTTTTTAACGCGAAGATGCGAAGAGCGCGAAGGCCGCGAAGTCCAAGGCAACGAAAAACAACAACATGAATCTCCAATGATTCTGTTTTCTTCGCGGCCTTGGCGCTTCTTCGCCCCTTGGCGTTAAAATTGATTTCACAAGTGGCCACCTTGTTAGTGGCCTTATTCAATAAGGGTGTCCCATGCCTTCGTTTGATGTCGTGAGTCGGGTGGAAATGCACGAACTGGAAAACGCGCTCAACAACACGCGCAAGGCCATCGCCACGCGCTATGACTTTCGCAACAGTCCCACCGAGCTAACCCACAACGCCAAGGACAAAAAGCTGCACATGGTCGCGGCTGACAAGATGAAGATGGAGGCCTTGAAGGAGATGTTCCAAAGCGCCGCGGCCGCCCGCAAGATCGACCTGCGCACCTTCGACTTCAAGGAGATCGAACCCGGCGCTTCAGCCAACGTCAAACGCGATGTGCTGGTGCGCGAAGGACTGGAACAGGAGACCGCCAAGAAAGCGGTGCGCATGATCAAGGACTCCAAGATCAAAGTGCAGGCCTCGATCCAAGGCGATGAACTGCGCGTCACCGGCAAACAGATCGACGACCTGCAAGCGGTCATGACGTTGCTTCGCGGCGCGGACCTGGGCGTGCCGTTGCAGTTTGTCAACATGAAGAAGTGAACGCCTGTCATGGCATCGGCCATTGGATGCCCCGGCATCAGTGACGATCACCACGAAGACAAGAAAACCTCCAGCGCGGGCCAGAAAGCCTTGTTGCAATAACGAAAAGCCTTATTCCAAGACCTAAAAGCCTTGTTGCAATAACGAAAAGCCTTCTTCCAAGACCTGAAAGCCTTGTTGCAATAACGAAAAGCCCGCTTGCAGGACTTGAAAGCCTTCTTTCCAACCCTAAAAGCCCGCGTGCAAGACCTGAAAGCCTTATTCCAAGCGATGAAAGCCTTCATTCAAGTCTGAAAAGCCTTCTTTTTAGACCTGCAAGCCTTCCCCGCCAACCACAAAGCATCCTCATCAGTCCCATGATCCCGCGGCGCGGGGTGGCATGAGGTGGCGTCCCGTTGCACGCCATGGCGCGGGGTTCATGCCGGGCTGAAGCAATCGTCCTCCACCATCCATCCGTCAAATCCGTTTAACATGGGCGTGTTGTTTGTGACCCGCCCTCCACCATGAAGAAGGTTTCCCATGCCCGCTGACAAAATCGCATCGAAAAAGAAAACGGGTAAGAATCCCGTGGCGTCCCGCAAGACCGCGTCCCGCAAAACCCCGCGCCGCCGTGAGGATAGTTATTTCGGCATTCACATTGACTTGCATCCGGGCCTCAAGGACACCGAACTTGGGACGGGCGTGACGCCCGCGATGGTGCGGCGGCTGATCCGCGCGGCCCGACCCGACTACATCCAATATGACTGCAAGGGTCACGCCGGGGTGCTGGGGTATCCGCAGAGCAACGTCAGCGATACTCCGTCGAAGATGAAGACCGACCCGTTGGCGATTTTTCGCAAGGAGACCAAGGCCGCAGGCGTGGCGCTGTTGATGCACTTTTCGGGCGTGTGGGACGCCGTGGCCTGCAAGGATCACCCGGAGTGGCGGGCGGCGGCAGCGCCGGGGACGGACGCCGCAGGACGCGACACCGCCATCACCAGCACCTTTGGGCCTTACGTCACCGAGCGGCTGATTCCGCAGATGAAGGAGATCATCGACCGTTACGATGTCGATGGCTTCTGGGTCGATGGCGAATGCTGGGCGCTGGTGGTGGATTACTGCGAGGAGGCCGTGCGGCAGTTCAAGGATCGCACCGGGCGGGACACCCCGCCGACGGAGCATGGGCAACCTTATTGGCAGGAGTGGATGACCGTGCAGCGGGATCAGTTCTTCCGTTACATGCAGATATACATGGATGCGGTTCACGCTTACAAGCCGGGGGTGCAGATCGCCAGCAACTGGCTTTACAGTTATCACGCTCCCGAGCCGGTGAAGCTGGCGGTGGACTTTATTTCCGGTGATTACGCGCCCAACAACGCGGTCAACACGGCCCGCTTCACGGGGCGGCAACTGGCCAGTGTGGGCCTCCCGTGGGACTTGATGGCGTGGGCTTTTGCGTGGTATCCGGGCGTGCGTAATTCGATTTACAAGCCAGCGGTGCAACTTCAGCAGGAGGCCGCGGCCGTGCTGGCATTGGGGGGCGGGTTCCAGTGCTACTTCCACCCGGATCGCCACAGCGCCCTGTCGGAACAGAGCTTTGACATCATCAAACAACTCGCGGACTTCTGTCACGAGCGGCGGGAGTTTTGCCACCAGAGTCAGCCCGTGCCGCAGGTGGCGCTGCTGTTGGATTCGACGAGTGTGCTGCACAAGATGAAGCGGCCTTACGCGCCTTATGGCGGGGAATACGACGCTTTGGAAGGGACGTTGCGAGCGATGCTCGATGCGGGGCACAGTGTGGATGTGCTTGCGGATCATCAGTTGCCGGGGCAGATCGATCAGTGGCCGGTGATTGTGGTGCCGGAGTTTTACGAGCTGCCTCCGGGGCTGGTGGCGGAGTTGATTGATTACGCGCATCGGGGCGGGAGTCTGTTGGTGATCGGGGCCGAAACATCGCGGCTGTTTGCTGGTCACACGGGCGTGAACTTTGACGGCGAACCTGTGGAACATGATGTGTTGGTGCAGGTCGATGGCAAGCCGGTGAAGGGTCGGCAGATCGGCGCGATGCGGGTCAAGGGGCTGTGGCAGGATGTGAGTTTGGTGAAGAGCCGCGTGCCTGCGAAGGTGTTGGCCTATCGCACGCCGGGCTTCAGGGAAGACCGCGACCGCGCAATCGCCGCCACGGTTCACAAGATCGGCAAGGGCAACATCGCCGCGATCTACGGCCCAATTGGCACTGCCCACCACCAAGTGCATTCCCCTTGGGGTCGTGATCTGCTGGGCTTCGTGCTGGGCAAGCTCTACAAGTCCAGTGTGACGGTGGACGGCCCGCCCTGCGTCGATTTGGTGCTGCGAAAGAAAAACGGGCACACGCTGATTCACCTTAACAACACCGCGGGAATGCCCACCAAGCGTGGCAGTGATTCAGGATACTACTTCACAGATTACATTCCGCCCACCGGCCCGGTAACGCTGCACATCCGCACCGGCGTGCGACCCAAGCGCGTGACATTGCAACCGCAAGGCAAGCGCCTGCGTAGCACTTGGAAGAAGGGGATGCTGACGGTGCAAGTGCCCAACATCGACATCCACGCCGTGGTGGTGCTGGAGTAGCCGTTTGTTACTGAGGATTGAACACGAAGACACGAAGGAAGGCAGGGCGGGGAAGCAATTGTGAACCACCAAGAACACCAAGCTCACCAAGGAAGGCAACAAACGGGAAAAGCCGAATTGAAATCTTTGAGTCTGGGACAGACGCTTTCCCACTTGGACACGATCCGCACAACTAACAACTTCTCCCGCATCCTTGGTGCTCTTGGTGTTCTTGGTGGTTAATCTTCTTTCTCTTTTCCTTCCTTCGTGCCTTCGTGTCTTCGTGTTCCTATGAAGAATTCGACTTTGACGAGCGTACAATGAGGGGCGTTGACATCGCCTTACACAAGGGGTTTCGCATGACTCGAATCACAGCCTTGATCGTCACGACTTGCTGCCTGTTGTTTCTCACCGCTTGCAACACGCCCGACAGCGAGCATCGCGGACGGGTGGAGGTGAGTGAAACCACCAAAGGCGAGCGTTCAACCAACCAGGTCTTCCCCGCAGCGTTGGTGGAGTTCGCCGATCAGGTGGCCGCCGACTTGCCGCAGAAGATCGCCCAAGTGCGTGAACTGCGCACGGGCGATCGCGCCACGGTGTTGGTGGGCGACATCAACAACAAGACCTACGTGGTGTCGAGCAACGACTTTGAGATGGTGCGCAGCCGGATACGCAACAGCGTGTTGCAGAGCGATTTTGTGCGCAGCAATATCGTGTTCGTGGAGAACCGGGCGCGGATGAATGCCGTGGCGCAGCGCGAAAACGTGGGCGTCAACCCCGCCACCGGCAGCGCCGGCCCGGGGGCATACGACCCGGCGACGACGTGGGCCTTGAACGGCGACTTCTACCGCCTGCACCGCGACACCGACAAGGGCGACAGCAACCAGTACTACATGGAGTTCCAGCTGGTCAACTTCGCCACCAATCAAATCGTGGCGCTGCCCAAGTATGAGTTGAAGCAGTGGCGGCCGTGAGTTTTTTATTGGCGTGGGGGGGAGGTCCCAGCCGCGGAGCGGCTGGGCTTTCGGTTGCGCGGGTGGCGCTGGTTGCGATGCTTTTGGGTTTCGCGGGGTGCGCTTCGGTGCCGCGTTCCACGCAGATGCGTCCCATTGACTTGGAGGATATGAGTGCCGCCATGGCGCAAAGTCTCGCGGGTTCGCCGGTCATTGCCGCACGCGGGGTTGAGAGTGAGCCTTGGGCCGTTTCCATGCAGCGGGTGACCAACCTCACCAGCGATGTGCTGACACCTTCGGAAATGTGGTACGCGGTGCAACGGGTGCGTTCGGGTTTGCCTATGCAGGCGCTGGCCCAACAGCGCAACATCCGCTTTGTGATTCCCGCCGAGCAGGTGCGAAAAATGCGGGCCGACCCCGATATCGGCGGCGACATCGGCGACTTCGATGAATCCTTCGGTGCCACCCGCAACGTCACGCATGTGATGACCGCCACCTTCCGCTCCGTGACGCGGTTTAACAGCTTGGGCAACGACCGCAGCGACCTCTATTACGCCGAGTTCGAGATGCTCGACATGGCCAGTGGCGTGCCGGTCTGGACGGATCGCTTCGAGTTCAAACGCCGCGCCAAGGGCAAGGTCTGGGATTGAGCCCTTGATCGAATGGGTTTGAACACGAAGACACGAAGACACGAAGAAAGACGAGACCTTGTCAGTGACACCATGAAAATGTTCTTCCTGATAGCTGCGACGTCCTCGTCGCAGTCCCAGGCGCACGAACAAAAACCAGGCATAAGTCATTCATGACGATTCGCGTGACAAAGATTCCCGCCCTCGTATTGCTCGCCGCGCTGACGGAGCTGCTGTGCCTTCTCACCGCCTGCCAGGCCGGGCCTGACACTGTTCTCATTAACCACGTCGCCAACGGTCAATACGGCCAAGCCCGCGCTCATGTGTTAACCAACCTCACGCAGGATCGCTCCGACCGCGCTTACCTTCTCGACCGCATGAAGTTGGCCGTCGTCACCCTCGACGATGGCTACCCGGAGATGGCCCAGACCACCTTCGAAAGTGTTTACAACATCCTCCGCACCCAGGGCATCAACCGCGACAACACCGTGGCCTCCGTGGTGCTGACTGAAAACGTCAAGTTCTGGAAAGGCGAACCGTTCGAGCAGGCGCTGGCGATGATCTACTACGGCTGCCAGCAGGCGGCGATGGGCTATTGGGACAACGCCAGGGCCGGGGCGCAAAGCTCGCTCTTTAACCTCAAGGATTTCTCTGGCCATTTCGCAACCGGCCAGGACAAGCCGCAACTCATCGACACTGAGGCCATCCTGCAACGCAGCATCGCCTACGAACGCGCCAAGGCCAAAGGGGGCGATCCCGACACCGCCACCAAACAGCCTGATACCAGTGATTTTCTCAACAGTGGTTATGCCGTGCATGAAAGCGATTTCGTGTTGGGCTACATGCTCAACGCCATTGCCAACCGGCAACTGGCCCGCGATCAGGAGGCCCAAGACAACTTCGCCGTGGCGGTGCGGATTAAGCCTGATCTCGCTCCTCTGGCGCGGGAACTCCGGGGGGGCAATTACAACACGGTGCTGGTGGTGGGCTGGGGTCTTGGGCCGCAAAAGGTCGCCTACGGGCCGGATGGCTCGCTGGCGAAGTTCACCCCGCGATACCTCAGCGACAGCGCGGGATTGATCGTGCGGGTGCAGGCCGGGGGCGCATCCGGGGGAACTTCCGGAGGAACTTCCGAGGGCGGGATGCAAACGCGGGGCGTTTACCCCATCGTGACCGATGTCAACCGCATGGCCGCGGATCACATGTGGAACAATCTCGAAGACGTGCGCAAGGCCAAGAGCCTCATCGGCGACGTGATGCTCGCCGGCGGGCTGATCGCCGCGGGGGTGGGCGTCGATCAGCGCAACGAGACGGCCATTTACGCCGGCCTAGGTGCCGCGGCCGCGGGCCTCTTTCTCAAGGCCACCGCCCATGCCGACACCCGCCACATGGAGGTCTTCCCCCAGCGCTTCTACATCGTCCCGCTGCAAGTCGCCGGGCCAGGCGACGTCATCATGCTCCAAGTCGAGGGCAAGCCCGGTTCGCGTCTGCTGCTCACCGGACTTGCACCGCCCGCGCCGGGCCAGCCGGCGCTCCTGCGCATGGTGCGACTGGTTTCCACCGCCAACGCTCCGCAATGGGCCACCTCCGGCCAAATCCTCTACGCCAACGATGTCGCCCCGGCCAGCCCCGGTTCGCAACCTTCGGGGCCGGACATGAGGCCGTACATCGCCGGGGGCCGCTCGTCTCAACCGCCCACCGCCCGCGCCATGGCCGCCTACCATCAAGCGGGGCATTACAACGGCATGACTTCCAATGAACTGGCCAACATCTACCGCGCCGAGGGGCTTTACTGGGACATCGGCGACATGGGCGGCATTGGTGGCAAACACCTGCTCGAAGGCGGTAACATCGTGCTCTCGCCCCAAGCCGGCACCACCGGCTTCGCCCGACTCTTCGGCCAACTCCACCCCCCGTACCGCCCGCGTTCCGAAGAACTCAAAGCTTTGATTAAATGAACACGAAGACACGAAAACACGAAAGGTACGGAGAAGGCTTGAAGCTTGCGCGGAACTGAAACAACATTGAACTATCCGCTTTACACGACATGATGCCATTGAATGATTCGTCGCCTTCCTTCGTGCCTTCGTGTCTTCGTGTTCAACCTCATGCGATTTCCGCCAGCCCTCGAACCGAAAGGAACCCCATGAAAGCGCAACTGATTCTCGCCACCCTCGCGGCCCTCATCGTCGGCCTGTTGACCGCCTGCGAAGCTCCGCCCGCCGCCAGGCACGACAGTTACTCCGGGCCGGACTATCCCAAGATCGTGGCCATTGAAGACTTGGATGACGTGATCCGCTCCGGTGACCCCGTGGTCAGCCAGCCCGGCGACCGCCCGCTGACCGTCAGCGTCCCCCTGCGCAGCGTCAGCCACAGTTATAGAAACGTGCAGTACCGCTTCCAGTTCTTCGATGCCACCGGCATGCCGCTGTCACCGGAAATGGAATGGGCCTACATGCGGATGCCCCCCAAAGCCCAGGTCTTCATGAAAGGCAGCGCCATGGACACCACCGCCACCACCTGGCGCTTGATCGTCCGTCCGGCGTATTGAACGCAATCAGTAAATCAAAGTTTGTGCCCATATTTAGCCCCCGGCGGCTTTGAGCCGGGGGCCGCAGGCCGTCAACGATCCGCGGGCGTCTCACTCTTGATCCCGTACCGCGATCACTCTCTGGTGTCATTGAGAAACATACAAACGGCAGTTTGCCATCGCGTCGTTGAATCGGGGATGAGATTCAATGGGATGTTACCGCGCTGAAAAGAGTGTGGCACCCCACCGGCCCCCGGCTCCAAGCCGCCGGGGGCTAAATATGCGGATGACCTGTAATCGCCAGGGATTCACCCCCACCTTCCCGCGACGAGGTGGTCCAGTGCGTAAGCGACGCCGTGGTGGTCGCAGTCGTGGGTGATGTGGCGGGCGAGATTTTTGATGGTGTCGATGGCGTTGCCCATGGCGATGCCGCAGCCCGCGCCTTGGAAGGCCGCCAGGTCGTTGATTTCGTCGCCGATGACCGCGACCTCGTCGGCCTCCAATCCCAAGGCCGAGGCCAGATAGGACAGGCCACGCCATTTGTTGACTTCACGGGCGAAGATTTCCAAGAGGTACACGCTGCCGTTCTCCCCCGTGCGCAGGGCCTCGAAAGAGTGCAGGGTCACTTCTTCGCCGAAGGTCGCCTCGACGCTGCGGGCGATTGGGTGCAGCTCGGCGGGCGGGCCGACGAGGGAGACGCGCAGGGCGTGGTGCAGGTCGTCGAAGGTGGGACGGGCGATGAACTTGGCGGTCGCGCCGAAGGTCTGAAACCACCATTCGGTGCTGGCGGCCAGCGAGCCGTGGCCGGTGACGAGGTAATCGTGGCCGGTGACGTTGGCATCCGTGAGCACCAGTCCCGCGACGGGCCACTGGGTGATGTGCTCGACCAAGCGCATGGCCAGGTGGGGTTCGAGGATGGCGACATCGACGGAGTTTCCGGTGGGGATGTCCACC
This sequence comes from Phycisphaerales bacterium, assembly GCA_038241095.1. Classification (GTDB taxonomy): domain Bacteria; phylum Planctomycetota; class Phycisphaerae; order Phycisphaerales; family Phycisphaeraceae; genus JBBDMX01. Next base: position 17,706 of record JBBRGB010000007.1, on the reverse strand, counting down.
ACGGCCGCGCCACCGGCGAAGATGCCTTGGGCGGGGTTGGGAAACGCGGCGAGCGAGGTAAGCGACTCACGCCAAGCCCGGCCGGTGCAGGGCACGACGGTGGCCCCGGCCTGCTGGGCGGCGGCAATGGCGGCGATGTTTTGCGGACTCAAGCGCCCGCGACGATCCAGCAGCGTGCCATCGAGATCAATGCCAATCAAGCGATACTTCATGGGTGACAGTATCGCTTGATCTTTGGTTGATTGCGCAAGGATGGTGTTTGCCTTGGACAAAAAAGCGTGGCGGTTCGGATCGCAGGTTTCACCGCACGCCGAGCTGGTAGCGAACAAAGCTCTTGATCGTCACGCCCTTGGGCAGGATGTCTTTGATCTGCTTCTTTTCGTCCTTGATGAAGCACTGCAGGGTCAGGCAGTGATCCTCATAGAACTTGCGGATCTTGCCCACGACCATCTTCTCGGCGATCTGCTCGGGCTTGCCCTGTTCCATGGCCTGAGCCTTGGCGATGACCTTTTCCTTTTCGATGACCTCGGCAGGCACGCCGGTCTCATCGACGGCGATGGGCCGGGGTGTCGCGGCGGTGACGTGCATGCCCAGGTCCGCAAGCAGCTCCTCGCTGACCGAGGCCCCGTCGGCGACTTCGAGTTCCACCAGCACGCCGACGCTGCCGTTGAAGTGGGTGTAATGGCCCACGACGGTGTTGGCCCCGCCACCGATGACCTGGCCGCGGGCGAACTGGGCGTTTTCCTTGGTGGTGATGCGGACATCGTCAATGATGGCCTTGATCGCATCGTTGAGCTTGACCTCGCCGACGGGCTGTTTCAACCCCTCGGCAGCGACTTGGCCCATCATCTTCTTGAAGTTGTCGTTGCCCGCGGTGAAGTCGGTCTCGGTGTTGACCTCGACGACCACACCCTTCTTCTTGTCGGGACTCACGACCGTCAGCACCCGGCCGGCGGAACTGGCGCGGTCGGTGCGGGTGTCCATCTTGGCGATGCCCTTCTGACGCAACAGGTCGATGGCCTTCTGCACATCGCCGTCGGTCTCGCCCAAGGCGGCCTTGCATTCCATCATGCCCAAGCCGGTCTTGTTTCGCAGGTCCATCACATCCTTGGCGGTGATCGCCATGGTCAAATCTCCATCTGAGGGTTAAGTCCGAGAGTGATTCCCGGGTGATTTTCAATCTTGTTGTTGAACACGAAGTCACGAAGGAATACAAAAGGCGTTGTGCCGTTTTGCAATGCCGCGGCCGTGATGACAACTCGCTTTCCCGCGCGGGATCAAGCGTTGGCCACATCGGCGGGCTTCTCTTCCGTCGTCGCCGTGGCTTCGCCTTCAACCTGCGGCTTGGCTTCCGCGGCGCGGAACTGTGACCGGCTGCTGCGGCGTGGCCGGCCACTGCGGCCTTGGCCTTCGCCCTCATCGCCGCGATCCTGCTGCGATGCCGCCGCCGCCCGTGACTGCTTGCCTTCCGCCACCGCGGCGCAAAGGCTCTGCACCACGACTTCGATCGAACGCATCGCGTCGTCGTTTCCGGGGATGGGAAGGTCGGCGAAGTCCGGGTCGCTGTCGGTGTCAATGAGGCAAACGGTGGGGATACCCAGCTTGCGGGCTTCCTTCACCGCGTTCATTTCGTGCTTCACATCGATGACGACCATCGCCCCGGGGAGCTTGGTCATGCCGCGGATGCCCGCGAGATTGCGAAGAATCTTGGCCTTCTCGCGGTTGAGCTGGCTGCCCATTTTCTTGGAGTAGTTGCCGATTTCGCCGGTGTTTTCCAGGCCTTCAAGCTCTTCGAGGCGCTTGAGCCGGTCACGGATGGTGCGGAAGTTGGTCAGCGTGCCGCCCAGCCAGCGTTCGATGACGTAGGGCATGCCCACTTCGCCGACGTACTGTTCCAGGGTGGCGCGGGCCTGACGCTTGGTGCCCACAAAAAGCACATCCTGGCCCCGGGCGACGGTCTGACTGACGAACTTGCGCGCCAGCAGCAGGCCCTTGATCGTGGCCTTGATGTCGATGATGTGAATCTTGTTCTTCTTGCCGTGGATGTACGGCCCCATCTTGGGATTCCAGTTCGTGGCCCGGTGGCCGAAGTGAATCCCGGCGTCAATCAAATCCTTGACCAGTGATGCCATCTGCGATTGCTCCCGCGGTGATAAAGCCGCAAGTTGTCGGCCAAAGGAGTCAGCCCCGAAAGTGTCGGGGAGCGGCGTGCCAAGGCCTGGGGTGATAGTTTGTCCGCGTTAACATTGCGGCCGCCCGCGCTGAAAAAAGGTCTTGCACTTGCGCTTGTGACTCCAAGTGACCTTCCGTCAGCACACGGGCGAACGAAGCATTGTACCGCCTGGCCCCGATGCCGCAACTTGGGCGGGAGTGAAAAAATCGCGCGGAGGCGGGGGGCTGTCGGAGCCGAAGGGCGTAAGCCCTCGGACGAACGTTCCCGCGCTTCCAATAAACCTTGCGCAATCGCGTATCACTTGACCTTCGTGCGCAGGCTCACGCCTCGCGGCTCCGACGATGCGCTTCGGCGACGTGGCGGGAAGACAATGGCGTTATACTCTGGGATTCGCCCACCCTCCGCTCTTGGCCCGGCAACCGGGCAAGGGCTTGGCTCACTCTCCAATCGAGACCAATCGCGTGAAGATTCATCGCTCCCTCTTGTGTTATGTTCTCCCGATGCTGATGGTGCCGGGGCTGTGGTTGATGCCTTTGGCGGTCCGTGCCCAGGATGCCCCCGCCACCGCGCCCGTTAATGCCCCGACTGTCGCCGATGCGCCACAACCCGCGCCCGCGCCGCAAATCGTCGCAGCGCCGGCTCCGGTTTTCACCGTGGCCACGGCCAAGACCGCGGCCTTGGCGACCTTGGGGTCCGACGACAAAACCACCGGTTTCAAGGCTCAAGTCAAACTCACCTACTGGGGCGCGGGCGTCGCCAACATCACCTTGGCGGATTACACCACCTCGGCCATGAGCGATGAGCCTTACGTGGCCCTGCATGAGTTGAAACTCAAAGGCGGCGGAGCGGTTTATCCCTTGGCGGCACGCACGGTGAGCATCAACGGCAGCCTGCCCGTTGACCTCCAAGCGGTGAAATGGAATCTCGAAACTATCACTGACATCGACACCCCCGCCGATGCCGACAAGGCGGTTTACAGCGTTACGCTCTTGGACGCCGCCGGTCAGCCCGCGTTACGGATCGCCCGCACATTCACCCTTGCCAAGGACAACTACAACCTCCAGACCTGCCAGACGCTGACCAACCTCACCGACCAGCCGCTGAAGGTGGTCTGGGCACAGAACGCCCAAGGCGACGCCCCCAATGATGACACGGCCTACATGGGCGACCGCCGCGAGTTCATCGCCGGTTATTACGATCTGGACTACGACCCACAGCGGCAGTTCATCTACACCAAGGGGACGACCAAGGCCCGCGCCGGCGTGATCGATTCCTACGGCCCGGAAGGCAAGCCCTGGCTGAGCACGGGGTTGCCGGCCAAGCATGAAATCGTCTGGCTGGCGTCGGTGAACCGGTATTTCGCCTTGGCAGTGCATGAGCCGGTCAATGTGGCCCAAGCCGCCGCAACGCTAGCCCCGGCCACTTCCGCAACACCCACAACCGCCACGCCACCCGCCGCTGTGCCGCCCCACGTCGCGCCGCTCGACGCCACCTTCCCCACCATCGGCCTACAAAGTTTCAACGAAGGCGCCGACCGCGTGGCCGTGCTGACACTTACCACCGCGACCATCGACTTGGCACCGCAAGCCAGCCGGGACATTGAACTCTCGCTTTTCGCCGGGCCGCGTGACCCCGCCCTCTTTGCCGTGCCACCCTACAGCGCCTTGGCCTTCGACAACCTCGTGGTTTACAACCTCGGCGGGTTCTGCGCTTTCTGCACCTTCCAATGGCTGGCCAAGGGGATGATGTTCTTCTTGAAAGGCATCCATTTCATCACGTGGGACTGGGGCATCTCCATCATCATCCTGGTGATCCTCGTCCGCGGGGCGTTGCACCCCATTACCCGACGTTCGCAGATCAACATGGCCAAGATGCAAAAGGGCATGGCCGGGCTGCAACCGGAGCTGGAAAAGCTCAAGAAGAAATACGGCAAGGATTCGCAGCAGCTCCAAGCCGAGACGATGAAGCTCTACCGCGAGAAGGGCGTCAACCCCTTGAATATGCTCGGCTGTCTGCCCATGTTCCTGCAGATGCCCATCTGGTTTGCCCTTTACGCCATGCTCTATTACGCCATCGAGCTGCGCCATGAGCCGGCGTTCTACGGCATCTTCCAAGCCATCAGCGGCGGAAGTTGGAGCTTCCTGGCGGATCTGTCGAGTGCCGACCACTTCATTCGTTTCAGCGGCGAGGGCGTGACCATCCCGCTCTACTTCATCAATCCGCAACTCGCGGGCATCAACGTCATCCCCATCCTCATGGCGGTGGTCTTCTACTACCAGCAGAAGATGATGGCCCCCACCACGCCCCCGGCCAACGACCAGGCCGCCCAGCAACAGAAAATGATGAAGTGGATGACCCTGCTCTTCCCCATCTTCCTCTACTCGGCCCCGTCGGGCCTGACGCTTTACATCCTGGCGTCAACGGGCGCGGGCATCCTCGACAGCTACCTAGTGCGCAAGCACATCAAGCGTGAAGAAGAAGCCGGCACCCTGTTCAAACCCGTGGAACGCAAGAATGGTGGCTTGATGGACCGCATCGGCAAAATGGTCGAGCAAAAACAAGCCATGCTGCAAGACGGCAACACGGACTTCAAAAAGCGCAAGCGCTAATTCCCGCCCCCCGCCCGCTTGATTTCCGCTCTCCGCTTTCCGCTCTCCGCTTTTTCGATTCCCCCGTTTGCCCACCGTCGGGGTTGTCGGTACAATGCTCGGCTCTGCTGGTGGCGCTGGGCGTCATTGGCGACCAATGCTTTTGGAGATTCCCAAGTGGTCAAACTGCGACTCAAACGATTCGGACGCGCCAAACTGCCGTTTTACCGTCTTTGCGCCATGGACAGCCGCACCCCGCGCAACGGCAAGGCGCTGGAGGAACTGGGCTTTTACGATCCGGTACAGAAGGATCAGGCCAAGCAGATCAACTTTGACGCCGACAAGGTCAAAGGTTGGCTGGCCAAGGGCGCTCAGCCCAGCGAGACGGTTCGCGGGCTGCTGGTTCGCGTGGGCGTGATCGAGCGGCCGGCGTTCGACCCCCGCATGGCCAAGAAGAAGAAGGGCGCGGCGGTGACTGCCGCTACCGAGACTCCGGAGGCTGAAAAGCCCGCCGCTTAACCGCAAGCGTAGAAGTGCGCCACGGGTACGTCGTGGCCTTGAATCAAGAACATGCGCCCGCCGGTCACGCTTCACCGCGAAGACCGGCGGGTTCTTTTTATAAAGCGCTTTCGTGGACCGGACGTCCACGCATTCTCTACGCGATCGTTTCCCAACGTCCAATGGATGGACTGATGCCTGATGCTCCATGCGTCAAGCGAGCCCCTCACCTCCAGCCTTGGGCTTGTTCCAAGGCCTTGGCATAGGCAAAGCCACGATAGGCTTGGACGGCGATGAAGGCGGCGATCAGCGCCAGCCAGAGGTTGTTGGTGTAAAAGCCCAGGAGAGCCAAGATCACTCCTCCGGCGATGCCGATGCCCGCGGCGATGCGCAGGCTTCTGACCTGCCCCACCACAAACCAGAGCAGCGCCTGAAGAATCTGCCCGCCGTCAAGCGGATAGATCGGCAGCACATTAAACACCAACAGCGCCAAGTTGATGGCGAAAATCATGAACAAGAAATACTGCCAATCCGCCAGATGATCGAGGCCTGTGAGACTACCGGTGAGCAGGGCGATGGCGAAGAGGATCGGTGCCATCGCCACGTTGACCAGCGGCCCGGCGGCGATGCTCCACAATACCGGTCCCGGTCGGGGCGGGGGCTGGACAAACGCCACGCCACCTAGGGGCCAGAGAATGATCCGCGGCGCAAGACCGCCGACGCTTTTGCACGCCAGGGCGTGGCCAAACTCGTGGAGCAGCACGATGGCGAAGAGCGCCAGAAACTCCGCGACGCCCCAGGCCATGTGTTCATAACCGCGTTGGCCTTCCTTGATGAGGTACAACTCGTAAAGCAGCACGAGGAACCACATCCAATGCAGGTACACATCGATGCCAAAGAGGCGGAAGAGTCGGAATGAGCCGGAGGGTTGGGGCAGCATGAGGTTTGTCTTAAGTTTTGAGGGATGAGTCTTGAGTCTTGGAAGCCGTCGCCTTTGCCGCAAGAGCCGCGCACGAAGTAAGCGGAATTCTTGCCCTCATTGACCGGTGTGGTCACCCGCCCCCCTTCTCTCGCGGGTCGTTGGGTGACGTAGTTGTCGGTTCATAAGTTTGCTCTGTGGAAGCCACATACTTTCAATGTTTAGCCGCGGCATCCCGCCAAGTGTGGATCAATACGTAAGAGGGTTCGACCGCAACGATACTCCCCACCGCCTCACACATCCAGTTCCTCGGCTTCCTCGGCACGCTCCATGATAAAGCGAAAACGGGCCGAGGCGTCCTTGCCCATCAGGTCGGCGATGACGCGATCCGTCTCCAAGGCATCGGCGATCTCCACCCGCAGCAGTCGCCGCGTGCGGGGGTTCAACGTCGTCTCCCAGAGCACCTTGGGCATCATCTCGCCCAAGCCCTTGAAACGGGTGATTTCCGGCGAAGAACGTCCGGCTTTTTCCTTGATGATGCGGTCACGCTTGGCATCGTCCTGGGCCCAGAACGTCTCCTTGCCGATGTCAATGCGATATAACGGCGGCTGAGCGAGAAACACGTGTCCGGCCTTGATCAACTGCGGCAAATAACGATAAATGAAGGTCAACAGCAGCGTGCCGATGTGATGCCCATCCGAGTCCGCATCGGTCAGAATGATGATGCGGCCGTAACGCAAACGCGAGATGTCAAACCCTTGGCCCACGCCCGTGCCAATGGCGGTGACGAGGTCGGAAAGCTCCTTGTTTTCCAGAACTTTGGCGAGTGTCGCGCCTTCGGTGTTGAGCACCTTGCCGCGAAGGGGAAGGATGGCCTGCCGAGCGCGGTCGCGGCCCTGCTTGGCGCTGCCACCGGCGCTGTCGCCTTCGACGATGAACAATTCGCTGCCGGCGCGGTCGTGACTGGAGCAGTCGCTGAGTTTGCCCGGCAGGCTCAGGCGACCGGTGGTGGCACTCTTGCGCGTCACCTCGGCCTGGGCCGCCCGGCTGGCCTCACGGGCACGGGCCGCGAGGATGATCCGCCCCACGATTGCCTCGGCCACACTGCGGTTGCTGTTTAGCCAGTGTTCCAACGCAGGCCGAATGGCGGAATCGATCTGGGCCGTGACTTCGAGATTATTCAGGCGATCCTTGGTCTGACCTTGGAACTGAGGTTCGGCCATAAAAATTGACAGCACGCCGACGATGCCTTCGCGGATGTCCTCGGCCGCTAGCGTCACGCCTTTGGGGGTGAGTTTGTGGGTCTCGATGTAATTTCGCACCGCCTTGTTGACCCCGCCGCGGAAGCCGGTTTCGTGCGTACCGCCGGAGCCGGTGGGGATGCCGTTGACGTAGCTGCGCAGATGCTCCTCGGTGGATTCGCTCCACTGCATGGCCAAGTCCACCTTCAGGCCGTTTTCTTTGGTGAGCGCAAAGACGCCCTCGGTGACGGGTTTGGCGTTGCGATGGGTGGCAATTTTCGCCAGGTACTGCACCAGGCCTTCCTCGTGCTGGAAGGTTTCCTTCTGTTTGTTGACCTCGTCGCTCCAGACGATCTTCACACCCTTGTGGATGTAGCTGGCGACTTCCAAACGCTGGCGAATGGTGTCGGGGTCGAAGTCGATCTTGGGAAAGATGACCGGGTCGGGGTGGAAAAAAGTGGTGGTGCCGCTGCCCCGCGCCGCGCCGAGCTTTTGGATGGGGCCGGTCGGTTTGCCAGCCTTGAAGCCCATGCGCCACTCACCACCGTCGCGGCGGACGGTGACGATCATGGACTTGGACAGGGCGTTGACCACGCTGGCACCAACGCCGTGCAGGCCACCAGCCGTCTTGTAGTTGTCATGCTCGAACTTCCCGCCGGCGTGCAGCGTGCAGTGGATGACTTCGAGAGCCGACTTTTTGGTTTTGGCGTGGATGTCCACGGGGATGCCGCGGCCGTTGTCGCTGATGGTGAGGCTGGCACCGTCGGCGTGGAGGGTCACGTCGATGACGCTGGCGTGGCCGTTCATGGCCTCGTCGATGGAGTTGTCCAGGATTTCCCAGACCAGGTGGTGCATGCCGGTGGCACCGACGCCCCCGATGTACATGCCCGGACGTTTGCGAACGGGTTCGAGGCCTTCGAGAACCTGAATGTCTTTGGCGGTGTAAGTGGCGGTCATGTCTCATCCATGAGGCGGGAAACGGCGAGTGATTCACCGCGTGAAAGCGGCCATTGTACGGCAACGTCCCGGATCAGCCTAAGCGTGGGGGAATCGTTATTCAGCCAAGGCTTGGGGTGAACTGTCCTTTTGAAAAAGAAAAAACAATTTTGCCAATGTTTCAAACAAAACCATTGACTTTTGTTGGCTTGGATTGAACAATATAAATGCACGGTGAAACCGGTTGGGCCTTCCGCGAAAAAACGCGGGGACCCAATCGGGGAAACCGGGCCGAGCGTCGGGTTGACACTCCTACCCGGCGGGCGTGGTGCCCCGAGACGTCGAGGGCTGTAAGACTCCGGCGGCCGGATCGTGGAAAGCGGGTTCAATCACGTGTACGAACCTCCACACACGATCATGCGTGGCGACGGCTGGAAAAACGTACTCTGACCAAGGAGGTGATTTGTGATTGATCGTAAGAAGAGTGTGCTGCTTTCATAGCGCGACTCGACGGAGTTGCCCTTGCAAACGCAGCTCACGGAACAAGCCCACCCCGACATGCGTGTCGGGGTGGGTGTTTTTTTGGGGGGGGACTCCCAGCCGCGGGAGCGGCTGGGCTTTCGATGTATGGAGTCTCAAACCTCAAGACTCAAGACTCAAGACTCAAGACTCAAGACTCAAGACTTTGACAAAAAAAGCCCCGCGATTGCTCGCGGGGCTTGGGGGGGGTCAATGATCCGAGTCATTCCATCACGGGGTGATTGCGCCGCCGGGGAACGAGACGTTGCGGCCGAGGTTGTACTTGGCCGGGTCGTCCAAGAGGCCCGGGAAGAGCAGGTCTTCCTGCTCGTTCTGGATGATGATGGTGGGCTTGATGAGGATCAGCAGGGTGCGTTCATCCTTGACGTTGCTGGTGTTGGTGAAGAAGCGGTTGATGACCGGGATCTTCGAGAGGATGGGCACGCCGGCCTCGACCTGCACATCGGCGACGATGCGCTGGCCACCCAGGAGCAGGGTGCCGCGGTCAGGCACGCTGACGGTGGTCTTGACCTGGGTGATCTGAACCGTGGGGGCTTCGACGTAACCCGAGAAGGAGATCGGCTGGGCGACACCACCATTGTTGTTGGCAGGCGGCGTGTAAACGCCGAACTGCTCGATGCGGCGAATGGGCTGATCGACAGTCGAAAGGCTCGGTTCGACGGTGAGGGTGACATAGCGGCGGTCGGCGCTGATGGTGCCTTCGACCGAAAGCACCACACCGGAGGAGATGATGCTCAAAGTCGGGTCAAAGCCGATGGAGTCGGGAATGGGTGTCAGGTCGCTGACGAAGGCGAACTGTGTGGCGACGAGCACATAAGCGCGTTGGCCGTTGAAGAAGGTGACGCGCGGGGCCGTCAGGGAGATCGAGTTGCGCTTGGCCAGGGTGGCCTTGAGCAGGAAGTTGACTTGGAAGTCGTCGATGTAGGAGAAGCCGAGGTCCAGTGAGTTGCCGCGGCTGCCGTAGCCGATGCCGGGGGTCATCTGCGCCAGTCCGCCGACGATGGAAGTCGCGGTTCCGAAGCTGCCGGGCATCCCGGTGCCGGGCCGGGCGGCCAGGCCGACGGTGTCGTTGGAGATGCGGATGGGCGAGAAGCTGCCGGGCAGGTCTTGGGCCAAGTCGAGGTCCACGCCGACTTCCTCGATGAAGTTCTGATCGACCAGCAGGAATCGCGCCTCGACGTGAATCTGCATGGCGCGGGTTTCACGAAGCTGCGTGAGCAGTTGGATGATCTGGCGGTGGTTCTGGACGTTGGTCTTGACGATGAGGTTGCCGTTGAGTTCGCGGATGCTGTGGCCGCGGATGAGCCAGTCGTTCTGATCGCCGACGCTGGTCTGGATCAGTTCGTTCAAGTTGGCGATCATTTCCCCGCGGCCAGGGCCGGTGGGTTGATTCGCGGCGTCGTTGTTGTTGTTGCCGAAGAGGCCACCGCCGCCGCCACCGCCGCCACCGCCGCCCGTGGCGTTTTCACTGCTCAAGGCTTCGGTGAGGTCGAAGTTCGGGGCGCTGGAATAGTTGGGGATGTTGACCAGCAAGTCGCGGATGTCAAAAACCCGCGTTTCGGTGTTCTTGGTCAGGTCATCCTGGGTGGAGACGGTGACGATGCCATCAATGATGTTGTAGGTGATGGGGCTGGTGGCCGTGGAGGAGGCCTGCGCCAGCACGCGCTGCAGGGCCACGTCGGCGGGAATGTTGGGCAGTTGCAGGGTGATCTGCTTGTCCTGCTCCACACCGGCGTTTTCCAAGGCCGTCCAGTTGACGTCAAAGGGCAGGCCCGTGGTGTTGCGCAGATAATCAATCACGTTGACCAAGCGGTTGCCTTCGAAGTTGATGGGCACCGGTTCCTTCAAGCGCTGGCCGACGCGGCGGTTGACTTCCGTCTCGCCTTGATCCTGGTTGAGTGAACGCAGACGGTTGTAGGTGATTTCAGGCCACTCGGCGGGATAACCCATCAACTCGTTGTAGGGCGTGGTGGCCTCGTAGTTGTCCAAGCTCTGCTGGGCCATTTTTAAGGAGCGGTTGCGCTCGACCTTGCGGAACTTCACGTAGAGCATGGTGTCCTCGATCATTTCCTTCATGGCCTGGGCGGCGATGTTGGTAGGATCGAGGAAGAGGGCTTGGTTGAGGTACTGAAGCGACTCCTCGTACTTCTGCTCGCGGCGAAGGGCCGCGGCGCGAAGCAGGAGGGACTGGATCTGATCATCCTGCGCCATGCGCAAGTCGCGGCGGGCTTGGACTTCGGCAACCGCCTGGGTACGGGCGGTTTCGGCACGCTGGGTGGCGTCGTAGGTCTGCTGGGCGGTGGCGATGCGGGCCGAGACGTTGGTCGCCTTGGCGCGAAGCTCATCGAGGGTGGCCGGGGCGAGTTGATTCTGGCGACGGTCGAGGATGAGTTTGGCCTGCTCGGCGGAATCGCGGGCGGCGACGAAATTGTTGGCCGCGAGTTGTTCCTCGGCCTTGGCCAGGGTGGCGTTGAACTCGGAAACGGTCGCCTCAGCCAGGACGTTTTGCGCGCCCAAGGTACGTTCGAGGATGCCGGGCGGGGCCACGGCGGTGGAGGTCGTGGAGGCGGCGCGGGCGTGATCCAAGGCCGCTTGGAGTTCGGCGTTCTGCGGGTCGTAGGTCAGGCCCTGCTCGTAGGACTGCACGGCCGAGAGGTTCTGGCCACGGGCCTCGGCCTCACGACCTTCGGCGAGTTTCTGCTGGGCGTAAAGCTTCATGGCTTGGGCCATGACATCGCTTTGGGCCGGGGCCGGGGCGACTTCGGGGGCAGGGGCGGGAGCAACTTCCGGGGCGACGACGGGCGTTTCCACGCGGGCCACGGGGGCGGGCGTGGAAGGCTCAAAGCGGCCTGCGGGAGCGTCCACTTGGGTGGCCACGGGCACGGCGGGCGTGGCCTGCGCCGGAGCGGCCGGGGCGGGCTTGACTTCCGGTGCCGGGGCCGGAGTCTGATCCGGAGCCTGCGCGATGGCGGGGCCGGCTTCCACGACCGGGGCTGACTCGATCACCGGGGTCTGCGAACGGAAGGTGGGCATCTCGCCATTGACCGGGCGGACCGGTTCGATGACGGCGACGGCCGGAGGGGCGACCGGCGCAGCGGGGGCGGCGACGGCTTCCGGGGCGGCGGGCGCTACCGGGGCTGCCGGGGCTTCGACTTGGCCGGCTGCCAAGCGTTGCTCGGCGGCGCGTGCCAAGGCGCGATCCACACGCTGGTTGTCGAACCAGCCGAGGTCCACGCCACTGGCTTTGATCTGTTGGAGCTTGGCCTGGGCCTGGGCGTTGCGACCGGCGTCGAGGTCGGCCATTGCGCCGTCAAGCAGGCGGCGCTGCGAAGCCTGGGCGTCCACCGCGGGAGCGGCGGCGGCCTTGGCTTCAACGGCCTTGGCCTCGGCGGCGGGCTTGGCTTCGCCAGCCGGAGCGCCGGCTTGGCGGTCGATGTCCTGCAAGGTCTTGGACCAAGACATGCGCTGGTCTTTGGTCAGTTGCATGATATCGACGCGGCGGAGCGATTGCCGCGCCGCTTCGATGTTGCCCTGCTCATACTGGGCCATGCCCTGCTGGTAGAGCTCGGCAGCGGTGGGGTCGGCGGCAAAGGCATTGCTTGAGCACAGCGTAGCGCTCAGGAAAAGGCCGGTGCCGAGGAAGAGGCCGTGGAGGGTACGACGTTGGAGCAAGGTTGATCTCCTTGGAGTTGACGTCCGCCGCGAAGAGCGGCAAGAGCGCGTGGAGTCCAAAGAACAGAGGGTATGGATCATTTCGACGCAACCAATTGGGGCTGACGCCCACGGTCAAGAGTGCCGCCAGTCTAGTTAGCGGCATTACGCTCTGCAAGTCGCCGCCATTACCGGACGCTTTCCCAGTTTACCCAAAGCGTTTATCCGACGCGAGGCCCGGTTACCGAAGGGGTCTCCAGGCTCTGGGCGGGTTCGCTTTTTTTCGTAAGCCAAGGGCCGCGTGCTGCGGGGTGGCGGTTGCTTTTCACGGGCCAGCGCTGGCTCACGGCTTGCCGTAATTCTCCGCCACATGCTTTCGCACGCGGCTCCAAGCGCCAACGGCGGCGGTCATGGCCATCTCCCGGCTCGGGGTCGAGGGCGACTTGCCCGCCAAACGCCAGGCCTTGAAAAACGCCTCGTCATGGGCACGCAAGGCTTCGTAAACTTCGTTGGACAACCGCCCCGCCTCCACGCTCGGCGGCTCGAGTCGCAATGCCAAGGCCGTGCGAATCCGCCCCATTTTCCGGCTCGGCAGCGGCGACCAGCCCAACGGTTCCAACTCTTTTTCCGTCACGCCCAGACCTTTCAAAATGATGCTGGCGATGATGATGTGCGCCTCTTCCGAAGGCACACGACCGCGCAACGTCAGCGGGTCTTGCAGGTTCTTGTCCACCTTTTCAAAGACGTAGTGCGTGTGGGGGAAGAGGTCGATGAAACTCACCTTGCGCTCCGCCGCCACCGCCAGCCCGGCGTCACTGATCTTCGCCAGGCGGTCGTTGAAGTTGAGGCTGTCGAGGTTGACATCCATGCCCGACTGCACAGCCGCGGGACCGAGGATGATGATCTCGCGGAGGTCGGAGGACTGTTGCAGGCGCTCGACCAAGGCTGTGAGGTTTTTGTGGAAATCTTGTGCAACACTTGCTGGCGAGGTGTCGGCTTGGCCTTCCTTGGGCATGGCGTCGTTGAGGCCGAGTTGAATGAAGACCACGGTGGGTTTGGTCATCGCCAACAGTTCTTCGACATCTTTAAGGGCGCTGGCGGTGGTCGCGCCGTCCTTGCCGCCGTTGAAGACGCGAAGATCGCCCTTGGGCATCAATGTCAAGAAGGCATCGGCCACGGCACGGGTGTAAAAGCCCTGCTGGGTGATCTCGTCGCCGAGAAAAAGGATGCGGTCATCGGGCTTGATCATCTTGCGCCACTCGATGGGGCGGCCTTTTTCAACACTGGCCGCGGCGGTGACGGTTTCATCATGTGATTGCGCGATGGCACTGGCCGGCAAGAGCATCAAGCCCACCAGCGCCAACACGCTCAAATGAATCGCAAAGAGGAATCGCCGTGACATGCGAGGTCCTTTTTTCATGATCTTTACCTTCCTTCGTGTCTTGGTGTCTTCGTGTTCAACCTGTCTTCTTTACCATCGGAAAAATCAAGCCAGCAAAGCCTTCATTTCATGGATCGCTTGCCGCAGGCCCACGAAGACGGCCCGGCTGATGATGCTGTGGCCGATGTGCAGCTCGCGCAGGTCCGCCAGGGCCGCGACGGGAGAAACGTTGACGTAATTCAGGGCGTGGCCGGCGTTGAAGATCATGCCCGCTTCGACGATTCGCCGCCCGGCCTGCGCCAGGCGTTCAAGTTGCGCCGTCCACGCGCCGCCCGACCGGCCGGCGTCCTTGTAATAGGCTGCGGCGTAAGGCCCGGTGTGAAGCTCGCAAAAATCAAACCCCGCCACCGCCGCGGCATCGACCTGCCGGGCCTCGGCGTCAATAAAGGCGCTGACGGAGACACCCGCGTCATGCAACCGCCCCACCACATCCTTCAAGGCCATCAACTGGCCAGCCACGTCCAAGCCGCCTTCGGTGGTGACTTCCAGCCGACCTTCGGGCACCAGCGTCGCCATGTGGGGCTTGAGCTTGCGGGCGATGCCCACCATTTCCGCGGTGGCCGCCATTTCAAGGTTCAAGCGTATGTGGCAGGCCTCGCGCACTCGACGGACATCGTCGTCCTGAATGTGTCGGCGATCCTCGCGCAGGTGCATGGTGATGGCGTCGGCCCCGGCGAGTTGCGCTTCGACCGCCGCCCAGAGCGGATCGGGTTCGTAGGTTCGCCGCGCCTGCCGCAGCGTGGCCACGTGGTCGATATTCATGCCCAGTTGGATCATGGCAACAGTTTAGTGAGTCCTGCAAGCCCACGGATGCCGTCGCTTCGGACGGCTTCCGTGGGATGGGTTGCGATTGTCATCCGTGAGCATCCCACAGAAGAGCTGCCCAAAGCGGCGTCTCCTCTGTGGGTTTGAAAATTTCGATTGCGTATCGCGGTGGGTTGTCAATCCCCGTGCATCTGCCGCAGACGCGCGCTGAGGCGGAGCATCAGGTGTACGCGTTCAAACTCGTCGAGCCAGTCAGCGAGGGTGGCGTGAAGCTCATCCTGGGCCACGGCCGCGCCAGGCAGGGGACAGGCGCCGGCCAGTTGCTTTTGCGCCATGGCGCGGTAGCGGGCCAGCACCCGGTCGCCGTACCAGCCGCAGAGTTCGTAATCCTCGGCACAGAAGATCAGCACCGGCACGCGCTGGCCGGCGTTGATGGCGACCTTCTTCTGCAAGTCGGCGTGGGCGTCACGATCCAACCAGCGGAAGTCGATAACGGTCGGGTTGGCCTCGGCAATGCGTTGAATGAGCGGGCCTTGCTGCACGCAGTCGCCGCACCAGATGCCCGAAAGGCCGATGACGTTGATCTTGCGGGTGAAGCCCGCGACGAGTTGCGTTTGGTCGGGTGTCAGAGCCGCCTGATCGTAAATGCGTTGCCAGTTGGCTTGCTGCTCAGGCTTGCCCGTCGCCATGTAATCGGCGTAGGAAAGCCCGGCCTGGTGTTTCTCTTGGAGATAACCGGCGTCCATGATCGCGTTCCTTATTTGTCACTGGTCACTTGGCCAACATGCCGGTCTGTCGGGCGTAGGCGAAGACGCCGCCGGCATCGACGATGGGCTTGACATCGCCCAAGGGCCGCAGGTCGTAGGTTTTGCCCGTGGTGTGGTTGGTGAGTTTCCCGCCGTCGATATCGACTTCGACATCCTGGCCGGTCTGGATTTCCTCGACGAGTCGTTGGGTCGATTCGCAGGGCAGCAGGTATCCGCCGTTGACGCAGTTGCGATAGAAGATGCGGGCGTAAAACTCGGCGACGACGACCTTGGCGCCGGCCTCGGCGATGGCCAAGGGAGCGTGTTCGCGGGAGGAGCCGCAGCCGAAGTTCTTGCCGCCGATGACCACGGTGTAGGACGACTTGTACTCGCCTTCGGGCACGAAGCGGAGATTGCCCTTGGGCAGGCCGGACTGGGTTTTTGGCACGCCGACCATGGCGTACATGCCGAAGTACTTGCGTTCCTCAGGGTCACTGGGGTTGTAGGAAAGGTACTCGGCGGGAATGATCTGATCGGTGTCGATGTCATCGCCCAGGACGAAGGCTTTGCCGCGGATGCTGGCCATGATGGTTTTTCCGTGTGCGGGGAATGCGTTTTTGAAGTTTGGGGCTTTGTGTCGAGTTCGCAAGTATAGCGTGGCTTACAATGCGGCTTATGGAATTGCCGATTGTGACGACTTTGTCGGGTGGAGCGGGACATAGCGCCGCGGCCTTGGTGCGCGCCATCAAGCGGGCGGACGTGATTCTGGCGCGGACGGCCGCGACGGAGACCACGCTGGCGGGGGCGACGGCGTTTATCAACACGGCCCGGCCGGAGGTTCACATCTGCAACTTCGCCGCCGAGGTGCATGTGCCCACGGGAACGACGGCCACCGACGTGCTGGGCGAACTGCGTGAACATTTCGATCAGACCGGGGTCGCCTGCGCTTTTCTGCAAGCTCATAATGCGGACTGGCCCGTGGATTTGGTCAAGGCCGCGGAGGAGGCGGGCTACACGCGAGGTCAAGAGGCGGCGCTAATGCTTTTGTCGCGGCGGGTGTCACCAACGCAAGCGGCACCGGCAATGCAGATCGTGCCGGCGCGGGCGGTGCAACGTGATCTGCGCGCGTTCCACGAAACCCTCATTCGACCGACTTTCAATGGGGATGACGCTTTGACGGCGCAATTGACCGCGACGTTTCTCGACCATCTCGACGAACCCCGACTCGAAGCCTTCGTCGCCCGCATTGACGGCCAGATCGTCGGCCAAGCGACGCTCGTCAACCTCGGTGACATCGGCGTCATCGACAACGTGCAGACTCTGCCTGACTACAGCGGACGGGGCGTGGCCACCGCGCTGCTTGGTCACGTTCTGGATCACGCCACCCGGGCGCAAGTCGGCAGCGTCATTCTCGAATGCCTGCCCAACACCCCCGCCTCGCGGCTGTATGAAAAGCTGGGTTTTTCGGAAGTGCGGCGATTTGCCAAGTGGATCAGGAAGGATTGAGGCTTGAGTCTTTGACGCGCAATTTCCCAAGCCCTCAATCGGGATCACAGCGGCGCGCAGCGCCGGCCAGATATTACGCGAAATTACTTGTGGGAAGAGCACGTCCGGCACGCTGCGGACGACGATGTCCAACCATTATGCTCCCGGCAGTAAGTGGAAAGCGCATCACTCCCACCGCGTTTCAGATGATCTCCAGATCATCGCGGGCGGGGAGTGGGGGGAAGGGTTGGGTGGGGAGGGTTTGGTACCAGTAGGCGACTGAACTGATGTCGTCGCGCAGGGGCAGGAAGCGGCCACCGAGGTGGAACTTGATGTCGCCCGCCGAAGGTTGCTTCGCCGCATTGAGGCATGAAACATTGGAGATCCTGTCATTGCGAAGCCTCCAGGTCGAACAGATTCGCGCTCCGCTTCTTGGGAGGGTCTCGCATTTCATCGGGCACGGCCGGTAGTTCATCAGCCTTGAAACACTCGCTTTTGACTACCCGACCCAGCAGTTTCGCCATGCTCGGATATTCCGCCACCGTCGCCTCCAGAACCCACAACAGTTCCAGCAGTTCGGTTGTGATACCAATTTAATGTCATACGTATAGTAATGTCGATAGGCATCGGGAGGTGTATCCCGATGAGCAGGCATTGGACGATTCAACCGTGGTTGTCGGATGTGGAACTGGTGGCGTGGATGGGGGAAGCACAAAGCCGGGC
>JBBRGB010000006.1:0-35494 GCA_038241095.1 Phycisphaerales bacterium | reverse complement strand
ACGTGTGATGGATGACGATACTACAACTAATGAAATCTGGAACAACATTCTGCGATCACGCATCAAAATACAAGCGACAGCGGATTTGAACGTTACAAGATATATTCCGGTTCAAGTAACAGCTTCAGGGCAACTGCAGCTACTGGACAGCAAGCAAACGATTGATGCGCCAGATTTTATTGCCTCTGCCGTATTTGCAGTTCCGGAGACTAAAGATGGTCGCTGGCTCGCGGACGGTACACTGCTCGACAAGAATAATAATCCTGTCGGCTCGATACAAGTGGCCTCAGTGTGGAGCGGGCGCAATGAGTTCCAGCAACAGTCCTCGAAAGTAGCGTCGTTATTCAGCACCACAATATTTTGGATGGTACTTGGATGCGGCTTATTGATCTGGATTGTTTACTCTGCTGTCCAGAAGCATAAAACGAACGATAAGCAATCAGGGGGATGAAATGGGCCGAAAAGGTGTCAGGGCCGAAAAGGTGTCAGGTACCTTATTGGCCTCGATGTCTTGGCTTTGACCCCGGCAGGGGTCAGGGAATGTAGCCACGGGTGGAGCGGAGCGGAACCCGTGGAAAAGATGCGAAAGTTTCTTTTCGCCCCGGCAGGGGCGACGGATAAAGGGTAACAAAGATTCCTCCGTCCCTCCGGGACGGACACTTTTCAACCACCATGACCACGGGTTGCGCTTCGCTTCACCCGTGGCTACAACCCGCCACCCCTTCGGGGTGAAGAGATGAAAGACGGGTTTTCTACGGAGCATGCCTGACCCATTCTTTTCCTCTTCCGACCTTTTCTTTTCCCTTGCGCCAACTTTGGGCCTCAAGGTGTTGGAGCCTTGACGAGTCGCGGGTCGAACTTGATCGGCTCCGCGGTGGCGATTCCGATCTTTGCGAAGTCCCGATGCGATGGGTTTAAGAGGTAGTTATGCTCGGTGGGCACGATGGCGCTGGGGAGTCGCAGGATGGCCGAAGTTCCGATGGAGACCCAATTGTCGCCGATGGCCTGCGCCGATGCCGGTGCGGGGGAGCGTTGCCATGATTTTGGGAGATTGGCTGGGGCCATCGCGGTGACAAGGGACTCGTCAAAGGTGAGTTTGAAAATCACGAAACGGCGCATGAACTCGGGGGCCTGAAGATGCACCAGCATTTCCAGGATGGCCAACGAGGCGCTGCCGGCCGCGTAGATGACCCCCGTTCCCACGCTGTTCCAGCGGCCTCCGTACGTCTTGGCACCGCTTCCAGAAAACGCGGTGGCCACGTTCTTGGCCTTGATGATGCGCCAAGCGTGGAGGGTCATGGGAAGACCCCGTGCTCCAGCCGACCCATGAGCTTCTCCACCTCACGCGCGCCGACTTCGGTCGAAGCGAAGTCGAGTGGGGTTTCCCCGCCCAAGCCTGAATGCGGGGTCTTTAGCCATGTCCTGGCCTGGGCTGTGTCTCCCTCAAAGAGTTCCACAGCCATGTCGAAAATCTTCGATGCCCGCAACACGCGATCCGATTCATCGGGTTGCAGCTTGCCTTGGCTCTGGCGCCGGGTCAGCGTGCGCGGTGAGATCGCCACGAAACGTGTGATCTCAGCCCACGGCAACTCAGTTGCCTTCTGGAAGTTCGACAGGCTCTTGTAGGGGAACCCAGCGCGGACCGAGCGAACCACTTTGAGCTTGTCATCGGTGCCAATCCCCAGCGTGCCGACGATCAACGCGCGCTTCTTCCCTTTGACTTTGATCTTGGCGTGTGATGCGTGTGATTTTGTGGTGGCCACGATAAACTCCTTGCCTTGGGCATCTGGCGCAATTGTACACGCCATGTGGCCACTAAACAAGAGATCGGTGTAATTGCCGCCCTGCCTGGAAGGCAAAGGAAAAAGGGAGAAGCCTTTTTTACTTGTTTTTCGCAAGTTGACAACAAACTTAAACCCACATGTTAAATCATGCCTTCGATGGCTCCTGAAATGGCGTGAATGGGGGCCGGAGGGGTATAAAAGTATAAAAATAACGGTACATATTCACTTTTGGCTTGAGTGATGGGGGGTGAGGGGGGGGGAGATGGGGGTAGAGGGGGTGGGTAGGGGGTGGGGCGCGGGGGGGTTTGAGCGTCTCAAAACGTCGGAAACACCCCTTTTTCACATATATATCGGTAACGGAATGTCCCCGGCGTGTTCATGGCCGGTGGAAAAGCGGTGGATAACAACCGTCCATTTGACATGGCGTTTGAAGTGTGTTAAAATGTAACTTAACAAAAAGGTCTTGGCGGCGGTCGACTTCTTCACAGGACTTCATGCCGACTGATCGACCTTCGTGACCTTCGTGACCTTCGTGACCCTCACCCCCTCACCCCTTCACCCCTTCACCCCTTCGCGTCCTTCGCCTTCCTTCACCCCTTCGCGTTGAAAACGAATTGCCCCCGTCGCCACCCGCTACACGGTAAATCAAAATACCAAAGTCGCTGCTCGCTCTTATTCCAGATACGTATAACCCTTCAACCCATTCTCATAAAACCGCAACAGCACCCGGCTCTCTTCCAGCGTCAATTTCCCTTCCCGCAAGGCCTTTTCCACGCTCTTGCGCATGGTGCGCATCAACTCGTCGGCACTGAACTGCACGTACTGCAACACCTCACGCACGGTGTCGCCTTCGATGACCTCATCAATCATGGCGTTGCCATTCTCATCCAGACGGATGTGTACCGCGTTGGTATCGCCCAAGAGGTTGTGCAGGTCGCCCAGGATTTCTTGATACGCCCCGACGAGGAAGGCCGCCAGGTAATACTCATCACCGTTGTACTCATGGAGTTCCAGCACATGCTTGACATCCCGACGATCAATGAAGCGGTCGATCTTGCCATCCGAGTCGCAGGTGATGTCCGCCAGGATGCCGCGGAAGCGGGGCTTTTCATCGAGGCGGTGAATGGGCATGATGGGAAAAAGCTGGTCGATGGCCCAGGAGTCGGGCATGGATTGGAAGATCGAATAGTTGCAGAAGTAGGTGTCCGAAAGCATCAGTTCCAGGCCCGCGAACTCTTCGGGGACGTATTCGAGTTTGCGCACGATTCGCAGCACCTTGGAGCAGATGGCGAAGAACAGCCGCTCCGCCAAGCTGCGGTGGGGCAGGCTGCAATAGCCGAGGTTGAAAAGATGGAGCACTTCGTCCTTGGCTTGCTGGGCGTCGTGATAGGTTTCGGCGAAGTTCCCATCGTTCAGGTCGTGATAACCTTCGAAAAGATGTTGCACCGGCGTGGGCAGTTCCTCGCGCTCTTTGGCCGGCAATTCGCGGGGAATCTCAAAGCGGTCAAACCCGCTCCAGCCCAGCACGTTGAATACCAGCACGCTGTGATAGGCCACCATGGCCCGGCCGGATTCGCTGATGATCGTGGGGTGTTGCACCTTGGCTTCGTCGCAGATGCTCTTGACGTGGAAGACCACGTCGTTGGCGTATTCCTGGAGGGAGTAGTTGATGCTACTTTCAAAGTTGGTTTTGGAGCCGTCGTAATCGACGCCCAGCCCGCCGCCCACGTCGATGTAATGCAGTCCCGCGCCCAGGCGTTGCATTTCGACATAGACGCGCACCAGTTCGATGATGGCGTTTTTGATGTTGCGGATGTTGTTGATTTGGCTGCCCAAGTGGAAGTGCAGGAGGTTCAGGCAGTCGCCCAGATCGTGTTCCCGCAGGTAGTCCAAGGCCGCGATGACCTCGCTGATGAACAGGCCGAACTTGGAACGAACGCCGCCGGACTGCTCCCACCGCCCCGCGCCCTTGGCGGCGAGTTTCACCCGCACGCCGACGGAGGGCCGGACGTTGTGCATCTTGGCGTACTTGACGATGAGTTCGAGTTCGCTGAACTTTTCGACGACGGGGATGATGTTTTTGCCGACCTTGGTCGCCAGGATGACGGCCTCGATGAACTCATCGTCCTTGAATCCGTTGCAGATGATGGGCGTGGTGGTGTCATCAACCAGCGCCATGACCGCCAGCAGTTCGGGCTTGGAACCGGCCTCCAAACCGAAGCCGTAGGGCTTGCCGAAGTCGAGGATTTCCTCGATGACGTGCCGCTGCTGATTGACCTTGACCGGATAGACGCAGCGATACGAGCCTTGGTAGGCGTTTTCCTCGATGGCCTTGGCGAAGGCGTCGTGGACGTGGTTGACGCGGTCTTTCAAGATGTCGGTGAAACGCAGGAGGATGGGCGGGTGGATGTCGCGTTGCCGGAGGTCATCGACGAGTTGCTTCAAGTCGATTTGATGCTTGGGATCGCCGGTGGGTTGGACGACGACGTGGCCGGCGTCGTTGATGGCGAAGTAGTTTTTGCCCCAACTGTCGGTGCCGTAAAGGGCCGCGGCGTCGGCGATAGTCCAAGGCTTTTCCGCGCCGTTGGCTGTGTGGCCACCGTTGCCGTTGGCGGGCGGCGCGGTCGGCGAAGGCGCGGCCGTGGAAAGCTGGTTGGAACGATCAGTCATGGTCAAAGCTCCGGCGTTCGTTGCCAAGAAAATATTTCCCCGTTGCGGCACTTTTGGCGGGGGCGTTCAGGCCCCTTGTTTGTCGGCCACACGCCAAACCCACCATCATACCCGCCTCCGCCGCTGCGGCCGCAACGCGACGGTGTCCCACGAGTTTTCCCCCTGATCCGAAAAAGGGGACATCCACAATTTCCTTGGCGCTGGGTTGATTCAAACGACAACGAAGTGGAAATTGTGGATGTCCCCTTTTTCTTTTCCCCCGGCCCCAGACCGACTTTGCCTCCGCCCGCCAAACATGCGACAATGGTGTCTGATCGTGACGGTGTTGTTTGACGCCTTCTGATGGCGTCGATAGATTGCCCGTAAACCCAACCCCCCACAGGGAGTTTCTTCTCATGCCGAGGCTGCCGCGATTCGCTTCTTTTTGCCTGCTGCCCCTCCTGTTGATCTGTCTGCAATTCGCGGGCACGGCCAACGCACAAAACACCGATGCCAACTCCGCCCAGCAGTGGGCCGACTGGAATCACTACGTCATCATTGCCCGGCCCGACTTGGCCAAGGCGGCTGGTGAGCAGTTGCTGCAACTCGAAGACGGTGCTCTTTTGGACATCGTTGAGGGCAGCGATTACGCCAACCGCTATCAGGACATCCTGACCCGCGGCCGCAAGACCGAAGCGGTGGCGGAGGTGGCGACCAAGCTTGCCGAGAAGATTCAGCAGGCCCGCGTAGGTCGCGCTCGTGACACCAAGCGCATCGCCGCGGACATCGAGTTGCTCGGTGGCACCGCCCGCGAGTACGTCAACGCCGTGGCGCGACTTCGCGCCGCGGGCCAGTTCGCCGTGCCGCAGTTGCTCAAGACCTTGAACGACGAGAAGCAGACTCGGCTGCATCCCTACGTGTTGCGGGCCTTGATCGAGATCGGACGCCCCGTGGTCTATCCGCTCTCGGTCGCCTTGCCGCACTTGGAAGCCCGGCCCTTGTCGCAGGTGGCACAGGTGCTGGCGGAAGTCGGCTACCCGATGGCGCTGCCGTACCTGCGGCAAGTCATCGACAACGAAAAGACCGACCCCGCCGCCAAGTTGGTCGTCGTGGCCGCCTACAACCGCCTGGCGGAAGTCGCCAAGCTTCAGGGCGGGCTGAGCGCTGCGGAACTTTACTTGAACCTCGGCCGCAACTATTACACCACCGCCACCACCGGCCAGGAACTCCCCGGTTTCGACAGCCAGAACAACAAGGGCATCGTCTGGAACCACGTCGGCGAAGCCGGCTTGGTCGCCACGCCCGTGCCCGGTGAAATCTTCGGCGATGTGCTGGCCATGCGAGCCGGCCAGCAGGCCTTGGCGCTGCAACCCGATCTCGACCCGGCCCTGTCGCTGTGGCTGGCGGCAAATCTTCGCCGCGTCCACCGGCTGCCCGCCGGCCAGGATGACCTGAGCTACCCGCAAGATTTCCGTGCCCCGGCCTACTATCTGATGATGGCCGGCCCGCAGCGGCAGCATGAGGTGTTGGATCGCGCTTTGCAGGATCGTGACGCCGCCTTGGCGCTCGACGCCATCGCTGGCCTGCGCGGCACCGCCGGCACCGAGGCCCTCATCAACCGTCAGGGTTCCATTCAACCCCTGCTCCGCGCTCTCTACTTCCCCGACCGTCAGGTTCGCGTCAACGCCGCCTTGGCCTTGGCCAACGCCCGGCCCAAGGAGAAGTTCGAGGGCAGCGACCGCATCGTTCGCGCCCTGTCCGAAGCCGTCCGGCCCGCCGAGTCGCAATACGCCTTGGTCATCGCCCCGGATCAGGACTCGCTCAACGCTCTGTCCACCTCGGTCAAGGAATTGGGTTTCAGCCCCATCGCCGGCATGACGCTGGCGGCGGCCAATGACCAGATCAGTGCCGCCCCCGGCATTGACGCGGTCATCGTTCGCGGCAGCGGTCAGGCCTTCGCCGACATCTACGACCAGATCAACCGTGACGACCGCCTCGCGGCCCTGCCCGTCGTGGCCATCGTCAGCCAGGGCGATCAAATCGAACTGACCACCCGTTACGAAAACGCCGCCCGTCGGCCCACGCTGATCGTCAACGCCGCGACCGGCGACATTCAGACCGGCATCAACCAAGCGTCCAAGTCCGCTTCCAGCGTCAACATGACCGCCGAGCAGGCCACCGATTTGGCGCTCAAGGCCTTGAACGCCCTGCGGGATGTGAGCCTGGCGGGTGGCGAGGTGTTCAACGCCGCCGACGCCCAGCCGGCCTTGGTTCGCGCCCTTAGCGACAGCCGACCGGAAGTGGTGACCAAGTCCGCCCAAGTGCTGGCGCTGCTGGCCAGCCCCGAAGCCCAGCAGGCCGTCGCCGAAGTGGCCTTGGATGCCGCCAAGCCCCAAGAACTGCGCATCGCCCTGCTCGACAGCCTGGCGGTGTCGGCGACCAACTTTGGCAAGCATGTTACCGACGCCCAAGCCGACAAGCTCATGAGCCTGGTCAAGACCAGCCAGGGCGATCTTGGCTTGGCCGCGGCCCGTGCCTACGGTGCGATGGCCATGCCCACCGCCCAAGCCGTCGAACTGCTGGTGAAGTAATCCGGTTTGGCGGAGTCGTAGGTCTGTGCGGTCAGAGCCGAGGGGCGTAAGCCCCCGGTCGATGGAGCAAGTGTGCAGGTACACACGGTGACGCTCGACCGCAGGCTTACGCCTTGCGGCTCTGACAAGGCACCAAGCACCGCAGGCTTACGCTCTGCGGCTCGGACAAGGCACTGCGGTTCTGGCGGGCATTGAACTCACACGCGCTTACACCAGCACCGCGGCGATGTCACGCTTCATCTGCATCGTCGCTTCCTCGATGGCGCGTTCCCAACGCACATCGGTGGTCTTTTCGTAAGCGTAAAGAATCGACCGGCTGGCGGTGATGATCGCCCCTCGGCCCCCGCCGGCGTCTTTGTTGAAACAGGCTCGGACATCGTCGGCCCCGCCGCCTTGAGCGCCGAAACCGGGCACCAAGAAAATCTGCCGGGGCATCAATTCCCGCAGCTTGGCCGCGTCGGCGGGCTTGGTGGCACCGACCACTGCCCCCAGCAAACTGTATCCTTGGGCACCCACGCAGCCTTCGCCGTCGCCCGCCTTGGCCACCAACCCGGCCATGGCCTGCGCCACCGTGCCCCCATGCGACAATTCCAAGTTTTGGATGCCATCGCTGCCGGGGTTGCTGGTTCGCACCAGAGTGAAAAGCCCCTTGCCGCCTTTGACCGCAGCTTTGACAAACGGCTCGATGGTGTCGATGCCCATGTAAGGGTTGATCGTCAAGGCGTCCGGCCCCGGCAGATCGCCCAGGTCGGCGACCATCTGATCCGCCAGGCAGCCCGCCGCATAGTGCTCGGCGCTGATGCCGATGTCGCCCCGCTTGGCGTCGAGAATGACCACCAGCCCCAGCGACCGCGCCTCGGCGATGAGTGAAGTCAAGGCCTCGACGCCCAAGAAGTGGTAGCGTTCAAAGCACGCGGCCTGGATTTTCACGCACGGCACATGCGGGGCCACGACTTCCAACACCCCGCTGCAAAAGCGATGAATGGCGTTGACCCGGGCGCGATGGCCGGAGGTGGAGTCGCCGTTACGCTCCTTCTGGATCGCTGCGGGCAAACGTTCGTACACCGGGTCCAACCCAACGCAAATGGGCGTTTGTTTCTCACGACACGCGGTCAGTAAACGGTCGGCAAAATGAGTGGCGATGGTGGCACCTCGACTTCGTGGTCGAACGGGTAATCCGCCGATTGTACCCCGGGCTTCCGACCACAACCGTTGTCACCGGAGTTCCGAGCCTTGATATGTGGAATCATAACCCCCGTATTAACTTCCTGCCCGCATGGCAAAGGGACTGCACATCATTGGAGGCCCCTTTTTCGCCATTACAACCCCGTCAAATCGCGGCGCTGGTTTGACGTTGATTCCCTTGGCCGCTTTCGCCGTGTTGTGACTTGGTCAGCGAGGGGTATTTCACCCGGCCGTGGTACATGACGCTGACGGTGCGGATCATCGACTCTTCGATCTTGTGCAACTCGCTCAAGGTCATGTTGCAGTCGTTGAACTGGCCGTCGCGGAGGCGCTTCTGTGCCAAGTCGTGCACGAGTTGGGAAATGCGGGGGGCGGTGGGTTCGTCCAAGGTGCGGACGGTGGCCTCGACGCTATCGCCGAGCATGAGGATGGCGGCCTCTCGGGTTTGGGGCTTGGGGCCGGGGTAGCGGAACTCGAACTCGGTGGGAGCTGGCGTCTGGGTCACATCGCTCTGTTTGCGGGCGGCGTGGTAGAAGAACTCGACCAAGGTGGTGCCGTGGTGGGACTCGATGAAGTGCCGCAAGGGTGAGGGCAGGCGGTATTCGCGGGCCATTTCCAAGCCGTCTTTGACGTGGCCGACGATGATTAAGAGGCTCATGGCGGGGGAGAGTTTGGCGTGGCGGTTGTGGCCGTCGGTTTGGTTTTCAATGAAATAGTCGGGCTTGTTGATCTTGCCGATGTCGTGGTAGAGGGCACCGACCTTGCACATCAGCGTGTTGGCGCCGATGGCTTGGGCGGCTTCTTGGGCGATGTCCGCCAGGCGCAGCGAATGCTGGTACGTGCCCGGCGCTTCCTGCGCCAAGCGACGTAAGAGCGGATGCGAGGCGTCGGTGAGTTCCTTCAAGGTCATGGCCGTGGTGACCTTAAAGAGGCTTTCGATGGCCGGGAGGATGCCTTGGACAAATAGCCCCGTGGCGATGCCGGTGAACAGGGCCGCGAGCACATCGAAGCGGATGGCTTCGAGTTGGAATTGGGGCGTCATGGGGCGGGTAAAGACGCCGACGAGCAGGGCAGTGATGGCCATGCCCGCGCCGCACCAGAGGCCGACGATGACGAGTTTGGATCGCGTGCGCACTTCGTCGAGCCGGGCCGCAGCGATGCCCACGCCCATCAGCAACACCAGCAGATGGCCGACGGGCAATTGCAGACTCAGGGCGATAAGCAAGGCCATGACCGCCCCGGCGGCAATGGCGAAACGCTGGTCGTAGGCCAAGGCCAGGATGATGGCGACCAAGAGCGTGGGCATGGCGGTGGTGGCCAGGACGAAGCGTGGCTGAAGCATGGTCAGCCAGACCGCCAGAAGGTGGCAGGCGAGCATGAGGCCCACCAAGGCCGCGCCGCGGGTGGGTTTGATGGTGATGCGGGTGTTGTAACTGCGGACGTAAATCCACAGGCCCGTCATGACCAGAGCGATCAAACCGAAGATGCTAGCCCGTTGAAGCCAGAGCATCACCCCGCTTATCTGCTGGCGATAGGCCCGCTGCTCCTCGCGGACGAACTTCAGGTGCGTGTCGGAAAGCGCCACCCCGGCCGGGGCGATGACCTCGTTGGCCTGGAAGGGTCGATCCACCACGGCCTCGTCCCGCTCGGCTTTTTCCTTGCGCAAGCGGGTGGCCTCGGCGTCGAGGGTGTAGATCGGCTGCACGTTCTGCATCACCGCCGCGGTCACGCTGGGCCACAATGCCTCGGGGAACTTGAGCTTTTTCACCAGACTGGTGATGCGTTCGCGCATGACTTCTTGATCGTCGGGCAGGCCGAGGATGACGTTGTCGTAGCGTTCGGTTTCGCCCCATGTCGGATGCACGATGATGATGGAGGGCGAGCGTTGCGCCTTGTCCCGTTCCCGGCCGGCTTGGGTGGAATCCAAGGCGGCGATGCCTTGCAACTCGATCATCAGATTGGCGGTCAGCGCCTCCCACGAAGGCAGCGGCGTGGGCAAGGCGTTGAATTGTCTCAGGGCATCGAGCGCCTTGCCCTCGGCGTCCAAGGCCAACTCCTGACGGGTCTTGGGCGGGACCTGATCCATGCTGGTGATGGTCTTTTCATCACCCAGGCCCAAGAGCGCTTTTAAGTTGTTTCGCACCTGCTCGACGTAGCGGGTGTTGGGCGTGTAAACCGCCGACTGACGTTGGAAAGCGTCGGCCTTCTTGGCGCGGGTGGTTTCCTCGTCCACGGCCCGAAACGGTACGCGACTGACAATCGGCTGGGCGACGATCTGGTTCTGCTCGTAGAACGGGCCATCCAAGGCCCGCAGACTGATGAGGCCCGCGACGAGGGTGAACGAGCCGATGAACAGCACCATCCACAAGTCCGACGGCGCGAGCCAGCGTAGCCACCATGCCTGGGGCGTGGCGGGGGGCCGGAGCAGTTCGCGGCGTCGTATTCGGGTGGTGGCGAAGAAGGGCACGGGGTGTGAAGTCCGGGGGTGATCGAGAGTGTGGGAGAATGAACGGAGCGCTGGCGCGACTAAACCGCAAGCGTGGGTTCGATGCGTGGGGTAGTGAGGGTGGTCTTGTTAAACATTATCGGGATTATCGGTTGGTTTGGGGGATTTGTCCCGTTGGACGGTTCGGTCCCGTTTGGGGGGCGCGTAGGCTTCGACGATGCGCTGCACCAAGCTGTGGCGAACGATGTCGGTTTGGTCCAGGGTGACAAAGGCCACGCCCTTGACCCGTCGCAATCGCCGGGCGGCATCGACCAGGCCTGATTCGCGGATGTCGGGCAGGTCGGTTTGCGTGGTGTCGCCGGTGACGATCATTTTTGAACCGTGGCCCAGGCGGGTGAGGAACATGAGCATCTGCGGGCGGGTGGTGTTTTGCGCTTCGTCGAGAATGACGCAGGCGTCGTTGAGCGTGCGGCCGCGCATGAACGCCAGGGGGATGATCTCGATGATATCCACGGCCATGAAGCGTTGAATCTGCTCGAAGTCCATCATGTCGTGCAGGGCGTCGAGCAAGGGGCGGAGATAGGGGTTGACCTTTTCCTGCATCCCGCCGGGGAGGAATCCGAGTTTTTCCCCGGCTTCGACGGCGGGGCGGACCAGCACCAGCTTGCGGACATCGCCGCGTCGGAGCATGGAGACCGCCGCCGCCACGGCCAGGTAGGTTTTGCCCGTTCCCGCCGGGCCGATGCAGAAGGAAAGATCGTGGGCGAGGATGGCTTCGATGTAGTCACGCTGGCCATCGGTCATGGCGCGGATGCGTTGGCCGCGGGCGTAAACTTCCAGTCCACCTGCGGCTGAGAGAGGGGCCACGCCCAAGGGCGCGCCGGCCTGTGCGCCGTTGCCACTGCGAGTTCCGTGAGAGCCGTGAGGCCCCATCGTGCCGTTGGTCGGCGTGTCGCTTTGCGTCGCTTGGAAGATGAGGTCCTCGACCTGTTGCCGGGTCTGTGATTGGTGTCGCCTTGCCCCGCGGGCCAGTTCCTCAAGTACCTGCGCCGCCCGGCCCACGGCCTGACTAGCGCCGCTCAAGCGCAGCACACCCTCGCGGGCCGAGATCGCCACGCCCAGCCGCTCCCGCAGCAATTTGAGGTTCCGCTCAGCCGTGCCGATCATGGCCAGCCGCTCTTCGCCGTGTGGCAGGGTGATGGTCAATTCCATTTCTTATCGTGACTCCAGGCCATGCTTATGCCGCATCCGGGACGTTTGCCCACGTCCGGCGGCAAAGCGACATTCTAGCCGCGCCTTGCGCCAAGAGCGGAAAATGGGTAAATTACCCGCCCATTCGCACCCCACTTTTGAGAGCACACCCATGACCCTCAAGGTCGCCAAGTTCGGCGGAACATCCCTGGCAGACGCCCAGCAAATCCGCAAGGTCCAACAGATTATCCAAGCCGACGCCCAGCGCCGCTATGTCGTGCCCTCGGCCCCGGGCAAGCGGCACAAGGATGACAAGAAGATCACCGACCTGCTCTACCTTTGCCACGCCCACGCCCAGCAGGCCATCGCTTTTGACGAGGTGTTCACCCTCATCAGCGAACGCTATCGCTGCATCGCCTCGGACTTGGGGTTGAAGATTGATCTTGGGCCGCAGTTGGCCGAGGTGCAAAGCCGCATCGCCTCCGTGGCGCAGGCCGGCGGCGGGGCCGACTATGCCGCCAGCCGGGGCGAATATCTCAACGGTCTGATCATCGCGGAACTGCTGGGCTACGACTTTGTCGATGCCGCCGAGATCATCGCCTTTGACGAGCATGGCCGGTTTGATTCCGAACGCACGCAGGCCTTTGTTTCGCAACGTTTGCTCAAGCATGAAACAGCCGTGGTGCCGGGCTTCTACGGGGCCAAGCCCGACGGTTCGATCAAGACCTTTTCCCGCGGGGGCAGCGACATCAGCGGCGCGATTGTGGCGCGGGGCGTCGGGGCCACGGTGTACGAAAACTGGACCGATGTCAACGGTCTGCTCATGGCCGACCCGCGCATCGTGCCCAACCCCAAGCCGATGGCCGTGGTGACGTACCGCGAGCTGCGCGAATTGGCCTACATGGGCGCTAGCGTGTTGCACGATGAGGCCATTTTCCCCGTGCGCAAGGCGGGCATCCCCGTCAACATCCGCAACACCAACGAGCCCGAACACCCCGGCACCATGATCGTGCGCGACGCCGAACCTGTGACGCACCACGGCTCGATCACCGGCATCGCCGGGCGACGTGACTTCACCGTCGTCGCCTTGGAAAAAGGCATGATGAACAGTGAGGTGGGCTTCGGGCGTCGGTTGCTTTCGGTCTTCGAGGATCACGGTGTGAGTTACGAGCACACGCCCAGCGGCATCGACACCATGAGCATCGTGGTGGCCGACAACCAGATCGACGGCAAGTTGGAGAAGGTGCTGGCCGACATTCGCAACCGCTGCGAGCCGGACTCGCTGGAGGTCTTCCCGCAGATGGCGTTGATCGCCACCGTGGGCCACGGCATGGCGCAGACGCCCGGCATTGCCGCGCGGGTGTTTACCGCCTTGGCCAAGGCCGGAGTCAACATCCGCATGATCGACCAGGGATCGAGTGAAATCAACATCATCATCGGCGTGCAGAACGCGGATTTTGAAAAAGCCCAGCGGGCGATTTACGCCGCTTTTGAAGCATAGGGTGATGCCGACCATGCGCCGCATGACATTTGGGCGTTACGACTACGCCGCCTTTTTGAGTTTCATCGCTTACGCCGCCGGGTCGGTGGTGCTGCCGGTGGCCTTGGTGTCGCTGGCGGATGATCTGGGTTTTTCGTTGGGCCAAGGGGGCATGACCCAAGCCGGGGCGCTGCATTTTGGGCGCACGGTGGCGATCATGGCTTCGATGCTGCTGTGCGGATTCGCCGCGGGCCGATGGGGCAAACGCGCCAGCATGGGCTGGTCGGTGGCGTTGACGAGCCTCGGCGTGTTGCTCTGTGCCTTGGCACCGGGCTACGGCGTGCTCTTTGCCGCGGTGATGCTCGCCGGGTTGGGCGAAGGTGTCATCGAAGGGCTGGCCACGCCGTTTGTCCAGCAGTTGCACCCCGCCGAGCCGGGGCGCTACATCAACTTCACGCACGCCTTCTGGTCCGTCGGCGTGGTGGTGACGGTGCTGGCGGCAGGGGCGTTGATTTCGTTGGGTGTCTCTTGGCGCGTGCCGGTAACGGTCGTGGCCGTGGTGGCGATGGTGGCGGCGCTCTTGATTCTCTGGCCCCAGGCCAAAGGGCGGGAGTATCCCGAACACCCGGAACCCATCCACTGGAAAATCATTTCCGCCCAGGCTCTTGTGATTCTTCGCACGGGGCGATTCTGGCGTTATTTCGCCGCCATGTTCGTCGCCGGGGGTGGCGAGTTCTGCCTGACCTTTTGGGCTGCGAGTTTCATTCAGTTGAACTTTCTCGACGCCGCCTGGGCTGGGGGGGCCGGCACCGCCTTTTTCGCCGGCGGCATGTTCCTGGGCCGCACCGGGTGGGGCTATCTGATCCATCAGCATCAACTCAAGCAACTCATCGTCTATTCAGCCCTCGTCGGCACGGGGTTGACGCTGCTGTTGCCCATGCTCACCAGTCTATGGTGGCTGTTTGCCTTGCTCTTTCTGGCGGGCATCGCTTCGGCACCGTTCTGGCCCAGCGTGCAGAGTTACGCCGTGGATCGCATGCCCCAGGCCGACTCCACCATGCTCTTCATCCTCCTATCCTGCGCTGGCATCCCCGGCTGCGGGGTGATGACCTGGCTCATGGGCTGGCTGGGCGACCAGACCGGCGACTTGCGCACGGCTTTCTACCTCGTGCCCGCCTGCTATCTGATTCTCGCGGCCTTGATCGGCTTGGAGTGGCAACGACCACTGGCCTCAAAACGAGCGACGGCGTGAAGGTCCCATGTGGGCGCAAGCCACGTCGTCACAATCCACCAACCCCGCGTAAAAGACATTACGATGGAGCAATGAGCACCATCATTCCCCACCATCTCGCGGCCCATGCCGACTTGTACGCCCAGTCCCCCCGCGCCGCTTCACTCAAGTGGTTTCAGGAGGCCAAATACGGCCTGTTTCTTCACTTCGGCCTCTATTCCCTGCTGGGCCGGGGCGAGTGGGTGATGTTCCACGAAAAGATTCCCGTGGCCCAGTACGCCAAACTCAAAGACGAGTTCCGCGCCGAGAAGTTCGACGCCGACGCCATCACCGATCTGGCCTTGGCCGCGGGGATGAAATACGTCAACCTCACCACTCGGCACCACGACAGTTTCAGCCTCTTCGAGACGGCCGCCGACGATTTTCACAGTGTTAATTCACCGGCCAAACGCGATCTGGTCGCCGAGCTGGCGGATCAATGCGCCAAGAAAAATCTGGGCCTGTTTCTCTACTACTCCTACGGGGCCGACTGGCGGCATCCTTACTTCTACCACGACCCCAAGTGCTGGATGGCCCGGCCGGCCTACCCCACGCCCGAACCGACCTATCGTTACCAACGCGACGGCGACATGCGGCACTTCATCGACTTCGCCCATCAACAGATCACAGAATTGCTGACCAACTACGGCCCGGTGGCGGGGATGTGGTTCGACCCCATCATGCCCTATTACGCGCGGCCGGAGCTGTTCCCCATCGAGGAAACCTACGCCCTGATTCGCAAGCTTCAGCCCCATGCCTTGGTCGCCTTCAAGACCGGTGCCAATGGCGATGAGGATTTCGCGGCCCCGGAACGCGAGGGCATCTCGCTCGAAGAGCGCGTGCGAAAGATGATGGGTGACGCCTCGGCCGAGGTGGCGCGGAAGGCTTGGGAACGCAACCGTGACAAGCCCAAGGAACTCTGCGACACCATGCAGCCGGGCAAATGGGGCTACCGCAAGGAAGATGATGGTAAGCACCACGACGAGACAAAGGTGCTGGCCATGCTCGGTTCCGCCCGCGCCCAAGGGCACAATCTCTTGCTCAACAC
This sequence comes from Phycisphaerales bacterium, assembly GCA_038241095.1. Lineage (GTDB taxonomy): Bacteria > Planctomycetota > Phycisphaerae > Phycisphaerales > Phycisphaeraceae > JBBDMX01. Next base: position 19,850 of record JBBRGB010000006.1, on the reverse strand, counting down.
CGGCCCGCTGCCCGATGGCTCCATCGACGCCCACGACCACCGCGTGCTCACGGCGGTCGGCGCTCACATCCGCAAGCACGGCTTCCCATCCTGCGAAGCGGTGAAGCCGACGCAATCCGGGGGGGCCGTCAACAAGGAAGACGCCCCCTTGGCGTAAATGCGCGACGCGATTTGTCGCGGGGCGGTCAGGGCTTGTGGCCACGGGCGTAATCGGTCAGGGCGCGGACATTGGCGTGGGGCGTGTCGCGGGGGATTTCACAGCCGACGCCCACGATGTAACGCGGGCCGGCCTGACGGTGGCACTCGGCAATCCCGGCAGTGATGGCTTGGGGTGTGCTGTTGCGCAAGGCGCGAACGGGGTCGAGATCACCCAGGAGCATTTGCCCCGGCCCCATCGCCTGCCGCGCCAGGGAGAGGTCGGCCATCGAATCCAGATCGACGATTTCGCAGCCGAGCTTGCCCATGTCCGCCAGCAGAGGCCGGGTGTTGCCGCAGATGTGCAGCCGCACGGCCGCGCCGAGTTTGTGAATGCCATCGACGAGCCGTTTTTCATGGGGCCAAATGAACTCGCGGTAAATCTCCGGCCCGGCCAAGGAAGCCGCCGCATCGCCCACGCCGATGATGTCGGCCCCGGCCTGAATCTGAGCCTTGGCGAAGTCCAGTTCCATCGCAATGACAAAGGCGAAGAGGTCGTTGACGAAGTCCGGGTCGTCGAAGAAATCCAGCATCAGCGTGTTTAAGCCGCGCAGGTCGGCCCCTTGCGCCGCGGGGCCTTCGACCCAACCTTCCACGAGGCGTTCCGCCCCCACCCGCTCCTTGAGCAGCGCCACACCTTGCACCCGGTCGGTCATGCGACCGCCACCCAGCGGGTCGGGCGCTTTGAGTTTCGCCAAGTCGGTTTTTTCGGTCAGCAGGGCTTCCTCTTCACGAATGGCCGGCGGCTGGTCGTCGAAGTAGGCGATGGCCGAGCCGCAGTCGGCGGCTTCACGCGCCGGGTCGGAAATCGCCGAGACGTGATCGAAGTCAAACGCCTCGGCCACCCGCACTTGTCCCTCGGCCAGCACCCGGTAGTCCATCGCGTAACGGTGATACGGCACACCGATGAAGTCCGCGGCGAACATCATGGTGATGGGCATCAGCGGCAGCGAATCGACGGGCTTGCCCGCCAGATGGTCAAGCACACGCTGGCGACCGGTGAGGCGCGGCGAATCGGGCATGTCACGACTCCGGGGTCAGGTCAACCAGCGCGTTGCAACGCTGGCAGCGGACGGTCTTGGGAAGCGCGGGTTGATGCAGCGCCACTTGAAGCACGGCATGGGCGGCATGGACGCACATCCCCGCCGGCGTGGTGTCGCCGAAGGCAAACCGGGTTTCACCGTCGCGGGCCGGGCAACGCGGGGAGCGGGTGTTGTGAACTTCCGCCACGAAACGCGCGGGCTTGGAAGGAGCTGGCTCGGCGGCGGGTGAAGCGGTGGTTGGCGAGGGCTTGGTTTTTGATGCGGAGGACGACGCAAAACCCTTCATCGACTCCACCACCACATCGCGTCGGGCGTCCATCGCCAAGTTCGCCAGTTCATCGGCGCGGAAGTTGTGTTCCCGCATCACATGCTCAATGGTGACCTTGGGAAGCTTCCGCAGCAAGGCGATGGCCTGGTCATAAAGCGGTTTTAGCTGCGGGGCCTTGACGCGGTACTGGCCTTCGAGTTGCCGCACCATGAGCTGCGAATCGCTGTTGATTTCCACGGCTTGGGGCTTGAGGGCGACGGCCTCTTCCAAGGCGCGGATCAGCCCGCGGTACTCGGCGACATTGTTGGTCAGATGCCCAAGAAACACCCCAGCCTCATAAAGCGGCGCGGAGGTCGCGGCGTCCTGAATGACAATGCCCGCGCCCGAAGGCCCCGGGTTGCCACGCGAACCACCATCCACAAAAATGCGAAGTTCCATGGCGACTCGGCGTCGGTGGGGCGGTGGTGAAGGGCGGGGGGAACGGGGGGCAGGCGGGGGGTTACTTGGCCGCGGGCTTGAGATTTTCGTCGAGGTAGAGCATTCGCTGGCAACTCGGGCAGATGACCACTTCGTCCTTGGTCATCAGGGCGTTGACCCGTTCCATGGGCAGGCTCATGTAGCAGCCCCCGCAGGAATACTCGCGGTGCCGGCGACTTTCTTCGACGACCACCGCCATCGCTTCACCATCATGAATGTGGGCCAGTTTTTCAAAGGTGGCGCGGGCCTCAACGGGTACTTCCTCCGAAGCGGCGTCACGCTGGGCGGTCACTTCGTCGAGTCGCCCGCCCACCTCCTCCTTGGCGACTTGCAACTCGGCCTTGGCCGCGGTCACCAGCTTGCCCTGCTCCGTCGCCTGGGTGTCGAGGTCGTTGAACTGGGCCGCCAGGGTGTCGCACGTGCCCATGGCCTCCAACGCTTGCTCTTCGAGCTTGCCCTTTTCGAGTTTCAGCGTGTTGACCTCGATGAGCAGGGCCGAGTATTCCTTGTTGGTGCGGACGCTGTTCATCTGCTCACGCAGCTTGGCCACGCGGTCTTCGATGTCGCGTGACTGATGCTCCAAGTCCGCGGCCTTGGCCTTGGCGTGCTTGAGTTGATCGCCGACCTCGGCTTTCTGTTGTTCAAGCCGCTGCAAGCGGGTGTTTTGCAGGTCAAGCCGCTTCTCAGCGCTTTGGGAGCGGGAACGCAAACCACGCACCTGCTGCTCAAGAAGGAACAGTTGGCGAAGTTTATCCTGTAAGGCCATGCGAGACTCCGAGGAACGAAAGAGTCCATTTATAGCACAGGGGGGCGGATGGGGCCAATGGGCAGCTAAACCGCAAGCGTTTTCGCGGGTCAGAGGGGTGAATACGGAACCGCGGGGTATTGCTCGGATACCGTCGGGTTGTCACCGAACCCTTGCGGGCACAAGGTTATCGACTCTGTTCCGTTTGCATCCCGTCGGGCAGCAGGACATCGGCGAGTCTGCTGGCGGGCGTCACCACCAGTCGCGTGATGCGGCCGTGGCGATAGTCCAGTTCAACGGTTGTCTGTTGGGGAGCGTGAAGCTTGAAGGAAACGTTCCACTTCGCCGGCCAGGCGGGCAGAAGCCGCAACTTGTTTCCATCGGTCTGGAGCAGCATCCGTTGCAGGGCGATCATGCCGCTGGAGCCGTGGTCGTGGTCGGGCAGCCAGTCGAAGTTGGGTCCCCAGAAGGCGGGGAAGCGTGCCTCGGGGAAATGCTCCTTGAACCGTTGTCCCAGCCTGGTGGCGGCTTCATCGCTCAGCCCGAGATACGCGGCGTGAATCTCATCCTGACGCCAGCCCATGTTGCCCTTGAAGCGACGCCGCTCAAAAGTGTCGCGCATGTCCTGGAGCCGGTCGGAACCCAAGCCAAACTTGGTGAAGGGAAACACGGCATAAAGCTCGGGGTTCTCCGAGTTCTTGAGGTCGTCATACTTGCCGGCCGGTGCCAGTGTCGTGTTCCCGTCGTGTTGTTCCCATGTCAGCGGAGGCAGGTCATCGAGCAGTCGCCGCCAACAGGCACGATCCTCTTGACTCCCCAAAGAGGGCTTTAGCGCCAGCAGTCTGGTGGCGACCACTTCCAAGCCCGCGATGTCCGGCGTGGGATTGGTCGCCTCATGCCAGGTTTCCAGCGAGCTGGCCGGGTGAATCAGTAGCTTGCCGCGCTCATCCCGGCGGTAATGCCCGTCATAAAAACGCATCACCGCGGAGGCCACCGGCAGAAGCGTCCGCTCAAGAAAATCACGCCCACCCGTATGCTCGTGATAGTCGAGCATCATCGTCACCAGTTCCAAGGCCCCCACGTGGTAATGGCGGATGTAGGTGTTTTCGACCTCGCTGACATGTCTTCCGGCGCGATCAAACCCGTAGTTGCCTTCGGAGTAGGTTCCCCAGAAATAGAGCGTTTCGGGGAAGAAAGCCCCGCCATGCCCGAAATACAACCGCGTGCGTTCCTCGGCCAGGGGCAGCATGTCGCGGTACATGGCAAACAGCGGTGGCATGAGTTCGTAATCGCCATCGGTGAGCATGGCCCAATACATCAAGCGGGTGTTCTGGAACCAGTAAGGCCCGCCCCAGCGGCGGTAGTCGGCGTCGAAGTTTTCCTCCTTCTGACCCGCCTGTGAAAGCTTCACATCCACGTTGAAGATCGAACCGTTGAAGCGAAGCGGCTGCCGACCCCGACCCGCGCAAGCCACCATGTAGCGATGCAGGGCGTAACCTTGCGTGATGGTCTGGGCATCCTCATCGCCCTCCATCCGCACCCAGCTTCGTTCCCAGAAGCTCTTCCACCAAGCCGCGTGCGCCAGCCAGGCTTGCTGGTGATCGACCTGGCCGACCTTTTCAATCTGTTCCCGCAATTGCCCGCGCCATTCTTCGACCGTTTCGGTCTGAGCCGTCAGGGCATGGACTTGCAGGTGATGGGTGGCACGCGGCTGGCTTGACGCCAGATGAAGGTCATCGACTTTGTCAAAACCCTCGCCCCGAATTAGGCCGCCGAAGGTCCGATGCAGCAGGGGATCATGGCCTGATTCAAGCAAGGTCTCAAGCCCTTGCGATTTCAGGTTGTCAGGATAGATGCTTGTCTCGTTGCGGTGAAACCAGGCAATGCCCTCGTTGACATCACTGATGACATGATCCGGACGCACCACCACCGGCTGGGGGGAACCCATGAAGCCGTAGGTCGAGTGCAATTCCTGACCCCGCAATTCCCTTGGCTCCGTGCGCCAGATTTCAAGCTCCGCCCGACAACTCACGGGCCGGGGCGAAGCCACCTCCACCCGCACCACCGGATGGTTGGCGTCCACCCACAACCGCACCGCCGTCTGCCCATCACCTTCGCCGGCGGTGAGGATCACCACGCCCTGACTGACGCGCAGCCGAGTTGTCGTGGCGGCGGGCCAACCCTCGGGCAACGGGTCCAATCGCAGCCTCACCCGGCCCAGTTTCAACAACCGGCACCACTCGCTCCAGGCATCAGTCTTCGACAAGTAAAAGACCACATCCCCGTTGGCCTCCAGCCAGACGTTGATCCCCACATCGCCGTTGCCCAAGGGCACTGAATCAATCGCGCCCTTGCCCGGCCCCGTCCAAGTCAAGTCCTCCGGCATCAGCGAACCCACGCCCGTTCCCGGGGCCGTGATGGATTCCCCTTGGGCCGGTGCCATGCTGAGCCAGAACAAAAAAAGCATTGTCAATGAACAGAGAAACATCGCCATGTCACGGACTCCATCGCCCCCGCTTTGCGGAGACGAACCTTCAACAACTCGGCGGGATGCACATGTTCCAAGTGCGGGTGGAACCTTTCCAAGCGTAACGAATCCCAAAAAGGGGACATCCGGGGAACTTCGGGGGACTTCCGGGGAACTCCGGGGGGGTCATGCGTCGTCGATGACCATGAGGTGTACCGCGCCGGGGCCGTGGACGCCGGTGATGAGGATGCCTTCGATGTCGGCGGTTTTGGATGGGCCGGTGATGATGGCCATGCTGCTTGGCAGATCGCGTTTGGCGATGTCCCCGGCACGCTTGCGCCAGAAGTCGATCTGGTCGGGCAGGATGTCGCTCTTGCGCACAATGGCGATGTGTACCGGCGGGGCCAGCGACAGGCCGCGACTGTGGCCCGCGTCACTGCAACAGATGATCGACCCCGTTTCGGCCAAGGCCGCGTGAACATCGGTGATGCCCGCATCGACATCGAACTGCCCGTCCATCGGGCTGCGATTGGTTGAGGCTTCGCCAGCCGGCGGGTTTTTCCAGTCCATAACTTCAATGTCCCGGCGACGCAGGGCATCGCGCAGGCCTAGGGCCTGAGGCAGCGTTCCCACGCCGATCACCACCCGCTTGGCTTGCAACTCACTGAGCAAAGTTCCGATCGCCTTGAGCAAACCATCGGCGGCAAGGCGCTGCACCTTGAAGCCCACCGCCCCGGCATTGCGCACAAAGGCTTCGAGCAGATCGTCGCCACGCTCCATCAACCGGGCCACCGCGTCATCCACCACGGGCACTGGCTCACGCGGCGCTTGGGGCGGGGCGTGGCCATCGCGCTCCAAGGCCGTGCGTATCCGCGCCATGAATGCCTCTCGCCGCATCAGTGTTGGCTCCCTTGGTGTGCGTGGTCATCGCAACCGTCCGGCGACGTGTGCTGATGCGAGGCCGTGCCGCTCTCGACCGCGGTCTTGCGCCCCGCGGCTCTGACCTGCTCTTGCCGCCACCATTGCCGGAACCCTTGCGAAGGCGGCGTGGGCATGTCGCGCTCTTGCGTCCAGCCCGCCAGCGGCCCACCGGCTTGCTTGACGTAACCACGGTCGCTGTACGGCTTGGCCCGGTCGCGCCCCGCTTTGGCCTGCAAACGCAACATCCGTCGTTGCGCCCACCCGCCCAACTCATACGACCATTTCCAATGCAGCGACACCGCCCACAGTTTCATGATCGCCCGCTCGGTAAAACTCGAAAGCTTGCGCTGATGTTGGAACTTTTTGAGCTTGATGAGGAACTTGGGAATGTCGATCTTGACGGGGCAGGCCTCGTAGCACGCGCCGCAGAGTGAACTGGCGTGAGGCAGGTCGGGGTAGTTTTCCAAGCCGCGGAGCATGGGCGTGAGGATCGCGCCGATGGGGCCGGAGTAAACCGCGCCGTAGGCGTGGCCGCCGATCTTGCGATAGACGGGGCAGGCGTTCAAGCAAGCGCCGCAACGGATGCAGCGGAGCATCTCGCGCGTCTCGGCTCGCAAGACTTCACTCCGGCCGTTGTCCACCAGCACCACGTGCATCTCCGTGGGCCCATCGGGTTCGGTCGCCTTGCGCGGGCCGGTCATCACATGGGTGTAAACCGTCAGCGGTTGCGCGGTGCTGCTCCGCGCCAGCAATTTCAACATCACGCTCAGGTGCTCGAGTTTGGGGATGATTTTTTCAATGCCCACAAAGGCGATGTGCGTGCGGGGGACGCTGGTGCAGAGCCTGCCGTTGCCTTCGTTGGTGCAGATGACGACCGAGCCGGTCTCCGCCACCAGGAAGTTTCCGCCGGAGATGCCCAAGTCGGCCTGGCGGTATTTTTGCCGCAGGTGATTGCGGGCGATTTGCGTCAGCGTGGTGGCGTCATCGGTGTAGGGCACGCCCAACTCGCGGGCAAAGGCCCTGCCCACGGCCGTGCGATCCTTGTGGATCATCGGCGTGACGATGTGCGAAGGGGCATCGTGATCCAACTGCAAAATGAACTCGCCCAAGTCGGTCTCGATGGTCTCGCAGCCGACCTTGGCCAAGGCGTCGAGCAGGCCGGTCTCCTCGGTGACCATCGACTTGCTCTTGACGCAGAGTTTGGCGTTTTGTCGCTGTGCAATTTCGGAGGCGATGGCGTTGGCTTCCGCGCCATCGCGGGCGAAGTGGACTTGCACTCCGGCCTCGGTGGCGCGGTCGATCCACTCTTCCAGGTAGTAGTCCAAGTGATCCAAGGCGTGCTGCTTGATGCGGCCACCCAGTTCACGCATGGCGTCATAACGCTCGCCGAACGAGGCGGCGAAAATGCGCTTGCGGCCTTGATCCTTGAGATACGTCGCGTTGTGGACGAACTGTTGCAGCTGTGTGTCGTGGGTGGCGGCTTGGGCGCGGGCGTGAATGTCGTAGGGCAGGGGCGGGAAAAGAATGTCGTGGCCTTGGAGCTTGCCGACGCTGCTGGTCAACGCGACAGGCTCCGATGCGCTCAGACCGGGGACGAAACCGGTGGCGGTGGCGGCGGGCAGATCGGCGGTGCGAAGCGTGGCTCCGCTCTGGGCCTGAGGTTGTCCTTCGTGTGGCGTGGTCATAGGTCGTCCATCAAGCCCAAGCTCTCGGCGATGATTTCCGCCAGGCTCTTGAACTGCACGTTGACGCCCTGGCGGTTGGCGCAGCCGGCGATGTTCATGGTGCAGCCGCCTTCGCTGCTGATGCAGGTTTCCGCGCCGGTGCTGGCGATGCTGGCGACTTTGTCCCGCACCATCGCGCCGGACATCTCGGGCATCTTGGTGGCGAAGGTTCCGCCGAAGCCGCAGCATTGATCGGCCTTGGGCAGTTGGGCGTATTCCAAGCCCTCGATCTGCCGCAGCAGTCGCACCGCCGGGTCATCCTCGACGGACATGCCCGCGGATTGCTCCCGTGCCGGGGGCGTCGACAGCGCGGAGTTGGCCACTTCGAGCATGGGCGACTTGACCCCCATGCCGCGCAGGTGGCACGAGTAGTGATACGTCGCCTTGCCGGACCACTTGGCACCCAAGGCACGCAGATCGACCTCCAACACATCGGTGAGGAAACGCGAGAACTCGTAGGTCTTGGCGATGAGTTGCGCGGCCCCGTGCTCGTAGGCGTGATCGCCCTTGAGCAGGTCGCCATAGTAATCGTGAATCATCGCGGCACAGGAACCGGAAGGCGTCACCACGTATTGCGCATGCTCGAAGTCCCGCACCATTTTTTTCGCCAGTTCGCGGGCATCGTCGTGGAAGCCGTTGTTGTACATGGGCTGGCCGCAACAGGTCTGATTTTCCGGGAAATCCACATCGCAACCCAGATGTTGCAGCAGCCGCACCACGGCAATGCCCGTGCGGGGATAAAACGTGTCGGTCAGGCAGGTCACAAAAAGCGAAACGCGCATGGGACTAGTTTAAGACAAGCGGTCAGAGAGTGTTTTCATCGCCAGCGGCCGTCTCATCGGCAACCAGCTTTTCCCAACCGGCCCGCAATGCGGAAGTCACCGCCCCGACCTGGCCATCACCGATGGTCTTCTTCTCCACGGAAGTCACGGGCAGCACGCCCCAACTGGCGTTGGTGAGGAAGACCTCGTCGGCGTCGAGCAGGTCGCTGACACTGAGCATGCGTTTGTCAATCGTCAGGGCGCGTTGTTGCGCCAGTTCGAGAACGGCGGCGCGGGTGATCCCCGGCAAGACGGGCGCGGGCAGGGCGTCGGGCGCTTCCTCGCCGCGGGCGATGGGCGTGAGCAACGCTCCATCGCGCACGAGAAACACGTTGCTCACGCAACCCCCCGCCAGGTGGTTGGTGACGTTGAGCCAAATGGCTTCGCCCGCCCCGGCGCTGGCGGCTTGGCGCAGCGCCCGCAGGCGACCCCAGTACGCCAGGGTCTTGTGCCCGGCAAGCTGGTCAAACGGATTGGCACCGGCCGGGGCGATGAGAACCTTGATGCCTTGGGCAAACCAACTCGGATCGTACTGCGTTGGGGGGGTGGCGACGATCAAGAGCGTCGGTTGCGGTGGGGCGGCCGTGGCACCGGCGGGGGCACGCAAAAGCGACACCGTTCCTGCCGTGAGGGTCAACCGCACCCGCGCCTCTTTGAGGCCGTTGTGCGCAAGCGTTTGCCGCACCGCGTCGGCCAGCGGCTCAATGTGCAGTTCCTGTGCCAAGCCAAGTTTCACCGCGCTGTCGGCCAGTCGCCCAAGATGTTGCCGCAGACGAAACACCCGTCCATTGCGGGCCACCATCGTCTCGAAAAGCCCCACCCCGTGCTGCAACCCCGCGTCGTGAACGCTGACTTGCGCCTCGGCTTCGGGCACCATTTTGCCGTTGAGAAAGAGATCCATGCGGCCATTGTCGTCGAGTGCCACATTGATGTCGAACAATCCCTTTTTCCCGCATTCCTCCCAGTAACCGGATGCGTGAACAAGAGAGTAAAGTTCTTTTTTAGAATTGCTAAAAAGGCCTTGCTTTCCCTAGGCCACTTGGTTATCTTGGGAACGTAGGCCTGTGAGTGTCATAGGCCGTCCATTGGAGGGGCCGTACCGTCCCTTCGTTTTTGCAAGGAGAATCGTTATGAGTCGCACCGTTTCATCCACCGCGTTTCGCAATGCTTGTTTGGGGGTGGGTTTGGCCACGGCCGCAGTGGCCGGGGGCACGCAACAATCACAAGCCTCCGTCATTGTGGTTCCCGATTACCACCTCCAAGGTTCGATGACGCCCAGCGTGGGGCTGCTCAACACCTACGTGGCGGCCATTTACAACTACGGTAGCAGCGGGTCCTCACCTTTCGTCGAACTTTTCAAAGTCGCTTCCTCGGTCGGCGGCGGCAACGCCTTGAACTTCGACTTGGACCTTGTCAATGATTTTGAAGCCGACAACAGCAAAGGTTCCCACGCATTGGGCTATGTAGTGCTGGCGCAGTACGCCGGCGGCGTGGTGCTGTCGTTCTCCAATGGTGACGCCACCGCCATCATTACCAACGGCGAGAATTTTGAGGACGGATTGGTCTATGGCACCATTTCCGAATCCACGGTCGAAGGCTACTTGGCCAATGACAATATCTCTGGCATCGAATCCTTTTTGAATAACGGGGTGCAGAACAATTTCAGTCGCATGATCGGCGAATATGACGGCACCGCCTCCACGTTGGTCTCTTATTCCAATGGTGCCAACGCGGGTTCGAGCACGGCCGTCTTCGTCATCCCTGAACCGGCGTCGATGTCCATCCTCGCCTTGGCGGGGCTGGGGCTGATGGCCAAGCGGCGTCGGCGGTAAACTCACCGCCATGCGACTGTCGGTCTGCCTCATCGCCCGCAACGAAGAAGCTAACATCGCACGGGCCATCGGCTCCGTGGACGACGTGGCCGATGAAGTGATCCTGACCGACACCGGCTCGACGGACGACACAATCCACATCGCAAAAAAGCTCGGCGCATGCGTCGAGCTTTTTTCTTGGCGCGACGACTTCGCTGCCGCTCGCAATCACGCCTTGGCCCGCGCCAAAGGCGACTGGATTCTCTGGCTCGACGCCGATGAGGAGTTGCTGCCGGAATCCGTGCCCGTGCTGCGAAGGTGCGTTGCCGACGATCGCGCCCTGGCGTGGTACGTGCAACGTCAGGACTTGGTGGAGTCCGGCGATCTCCAACGCTTCACCCTCATGTGGCAGATGCGCCTGTTTCGCAATCGGCCCGAACTGCGCTTCATCGGTCGCTGCCACCCGCACTTCGATCCGCCGGAGGATCAACAGGCCGCGGCCTTGGGCATGACCGCCCTGGGTTGCGATGTGACCCTGCGCCACCACGGCTACTTCGCCGACCTCAAACCCGCCAAACTCCAGCGTGGCCTGCGCCTGCTTCAACTCGAACTGGCGGATCGACCGGGCCAACTCTACTACCTGCTCGAACTGGCGCGGGGGTATCAACTCGCAAACGATCCCCGCCGTGATGAAACCTATGCCCAAGCCGCGGTTGCCGTGTTGCCGCATGTGCAAGAGTCGCGGCCACCGATGCCACAGGTCGCCATGCTGCTGGAGTATTTCCTGCAAATCCCCGCGTCACAACTGCCCCAAGGTTGGTCGCCGGAGTTGGTGACACGACTGGCGCAACGCTGGTTTGCCGACAGTGCCCCGCTGCTGTGGATCGCCGCCTGCCAAGCCTTGGCGGGCCAACGCTTCGAGGACGCGGCCAAGATGTTTCATCGGCTGGTGACGATGGGCGAGCGGCGTGACTACGACCGCGCCACGAGTTTCGACCCCCGCGTCATCGGTGAGGATGCCCGCCTGAATCTCGCGGTGACGCTGATTCGCCTTGGCCGACTCGACGCGGCGCGGACTCATCTCACACGGTTGTTAACCTCACCGGCCCGTGGCGGGGAAGCGCGGAAAAATCTTGCCGTCATCGAGGGGATTCAAGCGCAACACGCACCGACCCATCGCGCGAAAGTCAAGCCGCTAAACCGCAAGCGTAAACGGTGACACCGGCACAACCCATCACGCTTGCGCAAGCCTCAAGTCCCAAGCCTCAAGCCTCAAGCCTTCCGCTAAAACTCCGCATTGCCCGGTGTGCGGGGATACGGAATCACATCGCGGATGTTGGCCATGCCGGTGGCGTAAAGAATGGTGCGCTCGAAGCCCAGGCCGAAGCCCGCGTGGGGCACGCCGCCGTAGCGGCGCAGGTCGCGGTACCAGCCGTAGTTTTCTTTCTCCAGCCCGGCGTCAGTCAGGCGTTGATCCAGCACCGCAAGCCGATCCTCGCGTTGCGACCCGCCGATGATTTCACCGATGCCCGGTGCCAGCACATCCATGGCCGCGACGGTCTTGCCATCGTCATTTAGACGCATGTAAAAGGCTTTTATTTCGCGTGGATAGTCACTCACCACCACCGGCCGGCCCACATGCGTTTCCGTCAGCCAGCGCTCGTGCTCGCTCTGCAAGTCCATGCCCCACTTAATGGGGAACTCGAACTTCGTCCCGTCCGCCACCGCTTTTTCCAAGGCCGCGACGGCCTGGGTGTAACTCATGCGCTCGAAACTTGAAGCGATGAACTTTTCCAGGCGGGTGACGCAATCCTTGTCGATGCGTTGGGCGAAGAAGGCCATGTCGTCGCCGCGCTCGTTGAGCAGGGCGGTGAAGATGAACTTGAGAAACGCCTCGGCCAAGTCCGCGTCGGCGGCGAGATCGGCGAAGGCGATCTCCGGCTCGACCATCCAGAACTCGGCCAGATGCCGTGTGGTGTTGCTGTTCTCCGCGCGGAAGGTTGGCCCGAAGGTGTACACGCGGGAAAGCGCCAGGCAGTAGGCCTCGACGTTGAGCTGGCCTGAAACGGTGAGAAACGCGGGCTTGGCGAAGAAGTCTTGGGAATAATCAATGGCCTCCCGCCCATCAATCTGTGAAGCGGTTTTGACGCGGGGAAGATTCATCATGTCCAAGGTCGAAACCCTGAACATCGCCCCCGCCCCTTCGCAATCGCTGGCGGTGATAATCGGCGTGTGAACCCAAAGAAAACCTTGCTCATCAAAGAAGCGGTGAATGGCCTGCGACAGGCAGTGTCGCACGCGGGCGATGGCGCCGAAGGTGTTGGTGCGCGGGCGCAGGTGCGCCACTTGCCGCAGGTACTCAAACGAATGCTGCTTGGGTTGAATGGGGTAGGTGTCGGGGTCATCGACCCAGCCCACGACCTCGATGGCCTGGGCCTGGATTTCCCAGGCCTGCCCCTTGCCTTGCGAACGCACGAGCTTGCCGGTGGCGATGACGGAGCAACCCGCGGTGAGGTGTGCGACTTCGCTGGCGTAGTTGGCCAACTCCGCCGTGGCCACGACCTGCAAGGGATCGAAGCACGAGCCGTCGTGGACGTGAATGAACGACAGCCCGCCGCCGCTCTTGCTGTCGCGCCGGGTGCGCACCCAGCCCTTGACGCGCACGGCCAAACCTTCTTCAACCTTGCCGGCCAGCACGTGGGCAATGCGAACGTCGCGGAGATTCATGGTTTGTTTCCCACTGACTTTCAAGAGGGACTGGACACTTTGAGCAGCACGATGCCCAGCACGATGACGCCGATGCTGATGAGTCGCAACACATCGCGCGGCTCATCCATGAACATCACGCCATAGGTCGCCACGCCCGCGGCCCCGATGCCCGTCCAGACGGCGTAAGCCGTGCCCATCGGCAGATGCCGCACCGCAAGCGAGAGAAAACCAAAGCTCACGAGCATGAAGAACATCGTAAAGACAGTGGGCGTCAGGCGGGTGAAGCCGTGCGAGTATTTGAAGCCCACCGCCCAGGCGACTTCGCAGGCCGCGGCGATGAGCAGGTAGATCCAAGGCATGGGGTGTTGTCCGTTGATTGGTTGATCCCACAGAAGAAGTCGCTCGGAGCCGCGACTTCATCTGTGGGCTTGAGTATTGTTCGATTCCAAGTGTTACGCGAGTTCCACGACTTGTTCGTAGTCGGGAATCTCGGCGGTGAGGTTCAATTCCTGTTGCAGGGTCGTGGCCAGGGCTTTGGAGGCGGACTCTTCGCCGTGGGTCAGGAAGAGGCGTTTGGGTTGGGGGTGGTAGTTGCTTATCCAGCGGATCAGGGCCTTGCGGTCGGCGTGGGCGGAGAGGCCCAGCAATCGCGTGACCTTGGCGCGCACGGTGACTTGCTCGCCCAGCACGCGCACGCTGTGCGCGCCTTCAAGAATCTCCCGGCCGAGTGTGCCCCGCGATTGATAACCCACAAAAAGAATCGTCGCTTCCTCGCGCCCCAGGTTGTGCAGCAGGTGATGCTTGACACGTCCCCCGGTGGCCATGCCCGACCCGGCCATGATCACGCAACTGCCACGCAGGTGATTGATGGCCTTGCTCTGTTCCCGACTGCGGGCCATGACCAGCCCCTCAAAGCGAAACGGCGAATGCCGCTGCCGCAGCATGGCCAAAGCCTCATCGTCGAGATAATCATCGTTGCGGGCAAAGAGCCGGGTGGCATCGACGGCCATCGGACTGTCAAGGAACACCATCGTCGGGGCGATGCGTTTGCCGGCCCGGAGCTTGCTGAAGTAATAGAGCATTTCCTGGGCGCGTTCGATGGCGAAGGTGGGGATGACTACGTTCCCGCCCCGCTCCTGGGCCTCGGTGACGATGGCCGCGAGTTGGTCTTCGATGCTGGTCGTCGAATCGTGATCGCGGTCGCCGTAGGTCGATTCCATCACCACGTAATCGGCGTCGCGCAAGAGCGTGGGGTCCTGAATCAGTGGCGTGTCCCACTGCCCAAGGTCGCCTGAGAAAACGATGCGCTTGACCTGCCCGGCCTCATGCACCTGGATGTCGAGCATGGCCGAGCCGAGGATGTGGCCCGCGTCGTGGTAGGTGACGCTCACGGCTTCGTTGAGTTGCACGGGCTTGGCATAGCTGACGCCGCGAAACAACCGCAAGGCGCGTTGGGTGTCCTCGATACTGTAAAGCGGCTCGTAGGGATGTTGGCTGCGACGGTTCTGCTTGGCGTGGCGTTTTTCCTTGTAGGCCACGTCTTCATTCTGAATGCGGGCCGCATCCTCGAGCACCAGTCGCGCCAGATCGACGCTGGCGGTGGTGGTGTAGATGGGGCGGTCAAAGCCCTGGGCCACGAGTCGCGGAATCAAACCGCTGTGATCGAGGTGGGCGTGGGTCAGAAGCATGACATCGATGCTGGCCGGATCGATGGGCGAGGTCTGCCAGTTGCGTTTCTGGAACTGGCGTTCCTGGAACATGCCGCAGTCGATCATGATGCGCAGGCCACCGGCTTCGAGCAGGTAGCGTGAGCCGGTGACTTGACGATTGGCGCCGAGGAAGTGGAGTTTCATGGAGTCATCCCGTGGGGTTGGTTGGCGATTGTAGTCCCCGGCGGGAATCAAGATGTGGGGCGATCCCACGGAAGAAGCCGCTCCGAGCCGCGACTTCATCCGTGGGCTTGCGTGGATTAAATCTCAAACCTCAAGCCTCAAGCCTCAAGCTCATTCATCGACTTCGGCGGCGAGTTCCTTGGAGCGGTGGCCCAGCTGCGCCTTCAACCGCGCCAGGATTGACGAGTGCATCTGGCTGACGCGGGATTCCGAAAGGTCCAACGTCACGCCGATTTCCTTCATCGTCATGCTCTCGTAGTAGTAGAGAACGACGATCAACCGTTCGGCGCGGGACAGCCCGCGGGTGATAAGTTCCTTGAGGTCACCTTTTTGCGCGTTGGTCAGCGGGTTGACTTGCCGTGCGTCTTCGAGCACGTCGATCTCACGCACATCCTTGCTCGAATCCGTCTCGTACCACTTGCGCGACAGTGACACCACGCCCACGGCCCCGGCGTCGCGGCGAATCTTGGTGTACTCGTCCTTGCCCACCTTCAACTTCTTGGCCAGTTCATCGTCCGTCGGCGTTCGGCCAAGCTCCATCTCCAAACTCTTGCGGGCGTGGTCCACCTGACTGGAACGCGAACGCACCAGCCGCGGCACCCAGTCCATCGAACGCAGCTCGTCCAAAATCGCCCCGCGAATTCGCGGCGAACAATAAGTCTCGAACTTCACGCCACGACTCATGTCAAAGGCGCTGATGGCGTCCATCAGACCAAACAGCCCCACGGACATGAGGTCTTCGACATCAACCTCATCGGGCAGCTTGGTGTGAACGCGCTCGGCGTTGTATTTCACCAGATGCAGGTAGTGCTCGATGAGCACGTTGCGAAGATCCTCGGTCGAACTCTTCTTGTAGTCCTGCCAAACCTGTTCGATGGGACGCTCGCTGCGGCGTGCGCCTTGAACGTGCATGGTGCTCATCAGTGCGCGAAGTTTCGCCATGGTCGGCTCCTTGACCTGCTGTTGACCGACCCGCGTTTTGCTTCCGTGCGGGCGGCATGGGTTTACGCTTTACGGGCTACGCGATCCGCTCCGTAACGGAACCAAGGCCCGGCCGCGCATCCTGCGTGGCTTGATCCTGGGTTTGATTCGGCTCAACATCCGCCGGAATCGGATGCTCGTTCTTGTACGTTTCGATGTTGCGATCCACCACGTGCTGCCCAATGCGACCGATGGCGAAACCCACCGGCCAGCACAGAAGCATCACCAAGGTGGCGCGATAAATAACAGTCGTGACGGGATTCCCCACGCGCAGTCCCACAAGCAGGGCGGCGGCGAAGGCCACGAGGGCGAACGAAGATGCAATCACTTTGGCGGGAATGGTGAGCACTCCATTGCTCAGTTCACTCAAGTCCGTTTGTTTTTCTTCAGATGACGACGACCCATCTTAACAAGACAAAATGGTTATGGGAAGAGGGAAACGAGATTTCGATGAAAAAACTTGAAAAATCATGAAGAGGTGTGGAGAACCGGGATGGACAAGGGAAAAGCCAAGGGGTTTGGTGCCACACAGCATCCCGCTTCGGGTGCTGTGTGTACGCGAGGAATGCCACTGTGCGACATAACACTTCATGAGGTGATTCAGCACACGGCACCCTCTAGGATGTCGTGTGACACCCCTTGCGATTCACCCCGCCAGCCACAGGCGCATGCGGCGCATGAGGCCCACGGCTCCGCGACCTTCGACGGCGTGGCGATCCATGCGGTGCGCCAGTTGGCCGATGCAGCGCGAAGCCTCGGTATGTGGCGCTTCAAGTACGAACGGCCTGCGCCGGCGCACCGCCATCGGCACCCGCGCGTCCAAGGCCACGTGCCCGGCGTAGCGCGGCTGTAAGTTCAGAAACTTCACGCACACCGCTTCGATGCGGGCAAAGACCGCGCGGCCTTCATCATCGTCACGCGCCATGTTCACCAGCACCCGCACATCCAACTCCGACTCCCGCCGCGCCAAGGTTTTAATCAGCGCGTAGGCGTCGGTGATGGCGGGCGGCTCGGGGGTGGTGACGACCAACTGCTGATCGGCGGCGGCGACGAAGCCCAGCACGTTGGGGCCGACGCCAGCGCCGGTGTCGATCAAGATGAGGTCGGCGGCGTCATCAAGCTGGCGCAATTCTTGGATGAGTCGGGCACGCTCAAACTCCGACAGTGCGGCCATGGTCGCCAGTCCCGAAGCGCCGGGGATGAGGCGAAACCCGCCGGGCGCATCGACGATGACTTGTGAAAGCGTCATGCGATTGGCCGCGACGTGCGCCAGCGTTGGGCCGGGCTTGAGGTCGCAGAGCACATCGGCGTTGGCGGTGCCCAGGTCGGCGTCGATGAGGATTACCCGGCGACCCATCGCGCTAAGGCGAATGGCCAGGTTCACCGCGATATTGCTTTTCCCCACGCCTCCCTTGCCACTGGTGACAGCGACAACCTTGGCGCGACGTAGCGTCGAATCCATAACCAGCTTTCGCAGCGCCTGGGCCTGATCCATCAGCATCGCACCGTCCCCCGCCCCATGACCAGGGCCGCCAGGCGTTGGGCCTGACCCGGTTCGATGTGATGCGGAACCTCCTGACCCGTGGTGATGAAACTCAGGCGTTTGTTGACTTTCCGCGCGACGTTGAGCAGGACCCCAAAACTCACGGCTTCGTCGAGCTTGGTGAAGATGATACGGTCTGTGCGGATGCGTGAAAAGCGCTGGGCCGTCTCCATGAGCACGCCCTGAGCGCAGGTGGAGGAAAGCACGAGGTGGACTTCATGCGGGTCGGCGGCATTGATGAGCGTGGCGAGTTGTTCGAGCCGCGGGTCGTCGCGCTGGCTGCGGCCGGCGGTGTCGATGAGGATCACCTCGCAGCGTTCGGCCCGGCACTGGCGCAGGGCGTCGAGCAGTTCATCGACATTCGACGCCACCCGCAGGGGCACACCGATGATTTGTGCATAGGTGCGCAGTTGTTCCACCGCGGCGATGCGGTAGGTGTCGAGCGTGATCAAGCCCACTTTTTTTTGCTGCTTGAGTTTGAAGCTGGCGGCGAGCTTGGCGAGTGTGGTGGTCTTGCCCACGCCTGTCGGGCCGATGAGCGCGATGGTGCGCGGGCGGTGGTCGGGCGTGGGCAACAGCTTGCCGGCGTCTTCATCGACGGGAAGATGACGGGCGATGGCCTCGGTCACGGCGTCGTTGACGCGATTGGCGTCGGCGAGTTCTTCGGGCGACAGCGCGGCCTTGACTTCCGCCAAGATTTCCTCGGCCAGTTCCTCGGCGACCTCGGCTTTGAGCATCGCCAGGTATTGGTCAAAGAGAGGGGCGGGCAAGTCGGTGTTGTTGGCCGGGGCGTTGGATTCACCGGTGCGCTGGCGACGCATCATCTGCGCCACCATGTGTCGCGTGGCCTGCATCTCTTGGGTCAGTTGATCGGTGCTGGTGTGCAAGGGCAAAACCGGGGGTACCGGGGGCACGGGAGCGGGGGCTGGTGTGGAAGCCAGCGGTCTTGCGGGCGTGATCCGTGGTGAAGCTGGCGCGGCGGTCACGGGTGTTGCGACAGCCTCCGGTGTGGTGGCCTGCTTGCGCGACATTTCCGCCATCGCCACGGCATAGGTGCGGCGAATTAAATCGCCGGTGCTCAAGGTTTGCGCGGTCTTGGGAGTTGAAGAAGTAGAGGCGGGGGATGCGACGGATGGCGCGGCGACAGTCTGTTGCACGCGCGGTGTGGGCCGTGTCAATAAGGAGCGCGTCGTCGAGGGACGTGGCTCTCTCGTTGTGGTGTTCTGTCGCTGCTTCTGCGCCCGGCTGCGCTGCATGGTCGCCTGATCCGCCGCGGTAATCTCCACCACCGTTGTCGCCCCGAACCCCAGAATTCCCCCCCGGCGATAGCTTCGCGTGTGCAGCACCACGGCATCTTCACCAAGCGATCGCCGCGCCAGCGCCAGCGTCTCTTGCATGTTGCGACCCGTGAACGTCTTTAGATTCATCGTTGAACTTCCATGTTCATCAAGCTGGATTGTCTAGCGATTTTTTCAAACCGCCACGACAGTCTAGTTCATCACCGCTTCCATGCGTCCGCCCACCGGTTTGTTGCTCTGCGTTTCCAACTGCGCCAGGCCCAACGACTCAACCTCCACGCCCTTGCTGATTTCGTTATACCCCAGAACCGCGGCGTTGGGCAGATGCGGCTCCAGCAATCGCCGCACCTGCGCCCGCACCTGCGGCGAGGCCAGCACCACCGGGTGATGCCCCGCGGCAATCAACTTTTGCAACTCACCGGCGATGGCCTGCGTCACCTTCTGTCCCACGGCCGGGGGCATGGACATGCTCGTGCCCTCCGCGGAGCGCTCAATGTAGGCCACGATCTGATCTTCCAACATGGGGTCCAGGCTCACGCAATAGAGTCGCGGCGTGGCTGGGCCGGGGTTGATTTCATCGGTGCTCAGCGGGTCATGTTCACTCGCCGCGGTTTCCATTTGCACGAACTGGTTGCAGATGGTTCGCCGCAGACCGTTGCGCACATATTCAGTCAGCACATCGCTGTCGCGGGTGCGCGGTGCCCAGTCGCCCAGCGTTTCGAGGATGCTCTCCATGTCGCGGATGGGCACGCGCTCACGCAAGAGGTTTTGCAGCACGCGCTGCAATTCGCCGGGCTTGAGCAGGCCACCCTTGTCGCCGACGCCGAAAACTTCCTCGACGAGCTTGGGCGATTTTTCTTTGGCTTGCGTGATGAGGTTGTTGGTCTCTTCGCGGGTGAGCAGTTCCCAGGCGTGGTTCTTGACGACTTCGACCAAGTGCGTCGCCAGCACGCTG
>JBBRGB010000005.1:0-38263 GCA_038241095.1 Phycisphaerales bacterium | reverse complement strand
GAACTCCAGTGGTACCACCACCGATGTCACCATCGGCAATCACGTCACCTTCGCGGGCAGTGGCATCTGGCGGATGAGCAACACCGCCGCCAACACCATTTCCACCAACGCCGCCGGATCGACCCTCACCAACGCCGCCGGCCACACCATCCAAGGGGCCGGCAACCTCGGCGCGGCCTCCAACATGGGCCTGATCAACAACGGACTCATCGAAGCCGACCAGACCGTCGCCTTGATCATTCAGCCCAACGTCAGCGCCAACATCGACAGCACCGACGATGACGTGCGGAACTTCGGCACCCTCCGCGCCAAAGGCGCTGGCGGTATGACCCTGGCCACCGGCAACTTTGTCAACAACGGAACTTTCGAGGCCTTGGACGGATCGGCCCTGACCATGAACGCCGATGCCGGGCTGGTCAGCAACCAAGGCGGCAATCTCGTGAGCGGAACCTACCGGGCCGTTGAAACCGGCAACGGCGCGACCGTCACCCTCCGCGGCAGCAACATCACCAGCCTCGGTGCCGCAACCACCGCCGAACTCTCCGGCGCAAACGCCAACATCAACGTCGTGGCCACGAAACTGCAAACCACCCTGGCGACCAACAACGGCACCCTGCGCATCTACGACGGCCACAACTTCAGCATGACCAACGCCCTGACCAACAACGGGGCCACCGAATTGGGCGGCGCGGGTCTGGCGGGCGGACAACTGACCTCCAACGGCGACATCATTAACGGCGGTGGCGGGGAAATCTTCGGCCACGGCACCATCCACAACACCATCCTCAACAGCGGCATCGTCCGAGCCGCCAACGGAACCCTCACCGTCACCGGCAAAATCGACGGCCAGAGCGGCACCATTCGCGTCGATCCCGGCGCGGCCTTGGACATCAGCACCCCCGTGGCCGGTGGCCACGACACGGATTTCCTGTACCACAACGGCACCGACCTGAACCTCGGAGCCAACAACATCGCCGTGCGTGAGGACTACAACAACGGCAACTTCGGCTCCGGCAACGCCTTTGATCGCCGCGCCAACGTCACCGGCACCGGCCAGATTCTCGCCGAGAATCCCTTCACCATTCAGATCGAGGACGCCGCGACCAACAATGTCATCAGCTCCGTGGACTTCGGCCAGTTCCACGTCGGCGACACGCTGGACAAGAACATCCAAGTGCGCCACAACGGCACCCCTGGCAATTCGCCCGTGGTGCGCGGCGCGCTGCAAACCACCGCCAACGGCGGCAGCATCACCGACCCGCGTCTGACGGTGGCCGCGGCCGACTTCGGCCCCATCAACCCCGGTGACGCCAGCGGCTCGATTCAGGTCAGCTTCAACGCCAGCAACGCCGGCGCTTTGACTGGCCAGACCCTCCACGCCGAACCCAACTTCGACAACGTCGCCGGGGTGGACATCAATGTCACCGGCAGTGCCTACCGCCTGGCGAATCCCACGGCCCACACGCCCCAGCCGGTCAACTTCGGCAACGTGCGGCTCAATGCCGCGGCCAGCCAGACCTTGGCCATCACCAACGACAATCCCAACGACGGTTTTAGTGAAAAACTCAACGCCTCGATCACCTCGGATGGCGCGCCTGTAACGGCCTCGGGTTCCTTCAACGGCCTGACTGCCGGGGCGACCAACAACAGCGGCCTGACGGTCGGCGTCAACACCGCCACCGCCGGGGCCAAGAGCGGCACGGCCACCATCGCGCTGACCAGCGACGGCGGCGGCATCAACAGCTTGGGCACCACCGTTTTGAACAGCCAGACCGTCGATGTGCAAGCCAACGTCTATCGCCAGGCCGACTTCGAGGCCACGCCCACGAGCGTCAATATCGGCATCGTCCGCGTGGGTGCCAGCGGCGGGCAGATCGTCCAATCCATCGCGGCGAGCAACACCGCGACCAACGATGGCTTCTCCGAAAAACTCGATGGCGCGTTTGCCACGGCCAGCGGCGGCGGCATCACTGGCTCCGGCTCGTTTACCAACCTCGCCACCGGAAGCCCGGCCAACAACAACCTGCAAGTCGCCATCGACACCACAACGGCTGGGGCACGCAACGGGTCGGCTACCTTTGCTTTTGAGTCCAACGGCAGCGACTTGGGCCTTGGCCCCAACATCGCCTTGGGCAACCAAGTCGTCATGGTCAACGGCCAAGTCAACAACGCGGCCGCCCCCGCCTTGGGCAAGGTCAGCGGCGCGGGCACGCTGAGCCTCAACAACCCCACCAAATGGACGCTCGACTTCGGCACCATCGCCTTCAACGGCGGCAACGCCACGGCCAATCTGTCGGTGCTCAACAACGCCCCGGCTCTGTTCAGTGACGTGCTCGATGGCACGTGGGCCATCGGCGTGGCCCCGGCGGCGTTTACCTTCAGCGGATTCGGCACCGCCATCAGCGATGTCGCCGGCGGGGCGTCGCAGGCCGGTTACGCTGTCACCTTGAACGACGTCTCATCAGGGTCGTTTAACTACAGCGTTTTCCTGAACCCCGTCTCTCAGAACGCTTCGAGCGATCTGGCCTTAGCGCCCATCGAACTGTTCCTCACGGGCAATGTGCAGCAGGTCGGCCCCGGGCCGCAACCGCTGCTTAACACCACCCCCGTTAACGGCGTGACCGCCAACTTCGGTTACGTCCTGGTGGGCGACAGCGCCGCCACCTCCATCGCCGTGGCCAACAACGGCGACCCCGGCAGCACGCTGTCGGGCAACTTCGGCGGGGCAAGCGACGCCGAGATCACCCCCAACGGTTCGCAGGCTTTCGGCCCCTTGGCGCAGAGCGGCACCGACTCCCGTGACTACACCTACACCCCCACCGAACGCGGCACTGATAACGACAGTGTCAGCGTCACCAGCAACGGCGGCTCCAGCACCGTCAACCTCACCGGCCAAGGCGTGGCCCCGGTTTCCAACCCCGTGGACCAGAGCGCCAACGACGCCGGCTTCGTGCTGGTGGGCCAGAGCGGCCAAGCCAAGATCGCCGTCACCAACAGCGGCGATGGCAACCTCTCAGGCCAGGGCGCGGCGAGCAACTTGAACGGCACCGCTTCCAACGGCGCGGGCGATTTCGCCTTGAGCGGTTCCAACGCCCTGAGTCTCCAGGATGGCGCGAGCCAGCAGTTGACTTACGACTTCACCCCCGGTCAGCGTGGCGCGGCCTCTGAAACCCTCGCGGCGCAATTCACCAACGGCAGCGGTGACGGCACCAACCAGGCGCATGGCCGCAATTACGAAGTCAAGGGCCAAGGCGTGGCGCCGGTGGTGGATGTGGACATGACCAACGCCTCGGTGGTGGCCCGCATCGGCACCACGGGCCAAGCCAGCGTCAAGGTCACCAACACCGGTGATGGCAATCTCTCCGGGCTGGGCGCGGTGAGCAACTTGAACGGCACGATGGGCGTGGCCAGCGGCGCGTTTGCCGGTGCTGGCGGCGGCGTCAGCCTGCCTGACGCGGGCATGGCCAGCTTCGCCTATGACTTCACCCCCGCCAGCCGGGGCGTGCAGACCGAGATCGTGAGTCTGAGCCTGTCCAACGGTTCGGCCGATGGAACCAACAGCGCCGTCAACGCTGGCGTGACCCTCACGGGCCAAGGCGTCGGCCCGCAGTTCTCCAGCGGCCCGGTCAACCCCAACGGCACCATCGCCTTTGGCAACACCAGCATCGGCACGATCAAAAACTTCAACCTCACCCTTATGAACATCACCCCCGATGGCGACCTCGGCTCCCTGACCGACCTGACGGTGATGAGTGCCTTGATCAGCGGGCTGGATGACACGCTCTTCTCGATTACCGGTTTCACCCCCGGCATGGTGCTGGCGGCGGGCCAATCGCTGACCTTGGGCCTGCAGTTCGCCCCCACGGTCGTCGCCCCGGCCACGGCCACCCTGACCTTGGGCACCGACCAGAACGCCCCCTTGGGCATCCTGGGCGACAGCTTCGTCTATACGCTGACGGGCAACGGCTTTGAGCCGCAACCGCCCACCGGCGCGATCCCCGAGCCGGTGACGGGCTTGCTGTCACTCTTGGGCCTGGGCGTCTTGGCCGGTCGGCTCACCGCCCGCCGGCGCATGGCGGCTTGAGAGTCGTCGGTGACAATTCGCGTTTCAAAGCCACCCCGGGGGCGGGGTGGCTTTTTTGTTTGAGTCGTAACGAGGCATTGCTGCGCGGTACGGTATTTGCCCCTGTTGCCCGCGCCCTGTAAAACGAGTGAACATGCTCAAACTTGCCACCATTCTCGACAATCCCGGCGAACCGTTGCCCGATAGCCGCTACCGCGACCCGCATGAACTGGCCCGGCTGGGTTACAACGGGCTGGTGATCTTTGAGACCACTGGCCTGTCGGGCCTCGGCGACGGGGGGGCGGGCTTGACTGGCGACGCGGAGATGCGGCGTTGGATCGACCGGCAATTCCAGCATGTGCAGGACGCTATTGCCCGCGGCCGGGAAGCGGGCTTGGATGTGTTTATCGTTTACGACACTCTGAGCCTGGCCAAATCAGTCGTCGAGCAGGACAAGGCCAAGGCCATGACCTGCCGGGGCAAGGCCACCACCATTTGCCCGGCCAGCGAGGAGGCTTTGACCGCCTCGGTGCGGGGTTTGGAGGCGATGCTTTCGCAGTGGCCCCAGTTGGCCGGGGCGGTGCTGCGCTTTGGCGACAACGACGCCGCTCGGCTGCCCTATCTGGTGGGCAACGATATTTACGCCCCGCACTGCGCCCGGTGCAGCCAGCTTGGTCGGGCCGACCGCGTGGCGGCGGTGCTGGAGCGCTTCCATGAACTGGTGGTGCGACGGCTCGACAAGCGTCTCATCGCCCGCGCTTGGAATGTGCGGCCCAACGGCATGCACGACTCCGTGGAGCTGGCACGGCGTGTCGCCAGCCGCCTGCCGGGCCACGAGGACGATGACCGGTTTATCCTGAGCTTCAAGTTCAGCCAGGCTGACTTTTGGCGTCATCAGGTGTGGAACCCGTCGAGCCTTTGTTTCGGCAAGCGGCCGATACTTTACGAACTGCAATGCCAGCGCGAGTTTGAGGGCAAGGGTGGCATCCCCAATTGGCAAGCGCCACTATGGCGCGACGGTTACCCCGAAACACTTTCACGCGAACCGGAGCAGGGCTTGGCCAAGGTGAGTCAACGGGTGAATCTCGCGGGGCTGTGGGCGTGGGTGCGTGGCGGCGGTTGGGGCGGGCCGTTTACGAAAAACGAGGCTTGGATTGACGCCAACGTGGTGGCCGTGCCGCGATTGGCGGATGACCCGCTGGCTCGGCCCGACGACTTGGCGACGCAATGGGCCAGGGAGCGTCTCAACGTTCAAGATGACGAGGCGGTCGAAGCCTTGGTGCGGACGCTGACGCACTCGACGCAAACCGTGCTGCAAGGTTTTTATATCGAGCCGGTGGCTCGGCAGCGCAACAGCCCGTGGCATCCCAACGGGGATTGGATTCAGGACGACTTGATCGACGTGCAGGCCGCGTGGCGCATGATTCAGCGGTTGCCCGAGGGCGACCTTGATGCCGTGGTGGCTGAGAAACGCGAGGCAGTGGAGCGCCTCGCCGGGGATCGCACCGCACTGCAACATGCCGTCAACGACCGCAACCATGCCCGGCTCGACCCGCTGGTCAACACGCTGCTTTACGCCGAGTCGCTATTCGAGGTGCTGCGCGATCTGCTGGCCGGGCTGGTGGCCTATCGCCGCTTTGTGCGACAGCGAACGCCCGCCCTGGCGACCACGGCACGGCAGCGGTTGCTGGCGGCGCAGAGCCACTGGAACCATCATGCCCAACGCCACGGCTCAATGCCCGGCTGCGCTACGGCCTTCCGCGAAACCAACTTCTGGGAAGTCACGCAGAAGATGCTCAATGAAGTCAGGGGGTGATGCGGCGGGCAGGCTTGAGGCTTGCGCAAGCGTGCAGAAGACGCGCAACGGGGACGTTGCGGCTATGAGTCAGAGCGCAAGCCTCAAGCCTCAAGCCTCAAGCCTTCTTCCCTCACTTCGCGTCGAGCCAGTTGTCGCCCACGCCGGCTTCGACTTTCAAGGGCACGCGCAGGGTCATCGCGGATTCCATTTCCGCGGTGACGATCTTCGCCATTTCCGTCGCGGCCTCGGCCGGGGCTTCCAACACCAGTTCATCGTGAATCTGCAACAGCAGTTTCAAGGGCAGCTTCTCGGCCACGATGCGGCGATGCAGATTCACCATCGCCAGCTTGATCAAATCCGCAGCACTGCCCTGCACCACGCTGTTGATCGCCAGCCGTTGTCCCAAGGCACGGACGTTGCCGTTGCGGGAGTTGATCTCGCGGATGCGCCGTCGGCGATTCATGATGGTGGTGACGTACTCCGAAGCCTCGGCCTGCTGGATGCAGCGTTCCAGAAAAGCGTTGATGCCGGCGAAACGTTTGCGGTAATCGGTGATGAGTTGTTGGGCCGCCCCTTTGTCCAGGCCCTCGATTCGCCGCGCCAGGCCAAAGGCGGTGACGCCATAGACGATGCCGAAGTTGATGACCTTGGCGCTGGCGCGTTGCTCACGCGTCACGGATTCGAGAGGCGTGTGGAAGACCTGCGCCGCCACCGCCGCGTGAATGTCCTGATCCTTCTCGAAGGCTTCGATGAGCGCCGGGTCTTGGGAGAGATGCGCCAGCACCCGCAGTTCGATCTGCGAATAGTCGGCACTGATGAGCTTACAGCCCGGCTCAGCGACGAAGGCCTTGCGAATCCGCCGACCAACTTCCGTGCGGATGGGAATGTTTTGCAAGTTGGGTGAATGGCTCGAAAGGCGACCCGTGGCCGCGCCGGTCTGCATAAACTGGGCGTGAACCCGTTTGGTGTTGGGGTCGATCGAATCTCGCAGGTTGCCCAGGTAGGTGTTGACGAGTTTGGTGAACTGGCGGTACTCGACGATGCGTGAAAGCACCGCGTTCTGGGCTGGCGTCAGGTCGTCGCGTTCGGCGAGCTTTTCGATGACCTCCACATCCGTCGATGGGCCTGTCTTGTTCTTTTTGATGATGGGCAGGCCCATGCGGCCAAACAACAAATCCGCCAGTTGCTTGGGCGAGTCGAGGTTTAGCGTCGAATCGGTGTGAGCCAGGATTTCCCCGCGCAGGGTTTCGATGCGCTCCAACAGCGCGGCCCGTTGTTCCTTCAACACCTCCGGGTCCACGCGGATGCCGTGATGCTCCATCTCGGCGAGCACCTCCACAAGTGGCATCTCCACCTTGGCCGCCAGGTCGTCCATGCCTTGTGCTTCGAGCTGCGCGGCAAAAAGATTACGCAACCGCAGCGAGACCTCGGCGTCATCGGCGGCGTAACAGGTGATGCGCTCCAAAGGGGCCTGATCCATCGTCTTTTGCGAGTCCAACAGCGGCCCGGCCTTGCTGGCGTGACCGATCAATTCCGTGATGGAAATCTGGCGGTGGTGCAGCTCCGACAGCGCCAGGCCTTCGAGGTTGTGAACGGGCTTGAGCAGCAGGTGGCTGGCAATCATGGAGTCAAAGGCCACGCCCCGCACCGCCACGCCCGCGTGCCGCAGCACGAGAAGGTCGTACTTGAGGTTGTGGCCGGTTTTGGTGATGGCCGGATTTTCAAGCACGGGCCGCAACGCTTCCAAGATCGTCTGTTCGTCGAGATGTGTTTGCGGTTCAGGCGAACGGATGGGGATGTACACGGCCTCGCCTTTGCGCCAAGCGAAACTCAGGCCGCAAAGTTGAGCGCGGTGGCCCAGGCCGATGGTCTCGGTGTCCAAGGCGATTAGGCTTTGCGCTCGCAGTGTGGCGACGAGTTTGTCGAGCTCTTCTCGCGTGCGGATGCAGCGGTAGTGGGCGGGGTCGGGCGAAGTGATGTGCGCCTCGGCATTATCAGTATCAGTGCTCCGAGATTCGCGCTCTTCTCCCAAGTCCACGGATGCCGTCGCCGCGACGGCTTCCGTGGGATGACCCGCGACAACATCAAGCGCATCCGCCTCAACATCCCCAAACAAACTCATCGCAAAACCACCGTCATCAACATTCTTCTTCGTCACCACAACCGCCGGCATGGTCATCCCCCGACTGCGCAACAGTTTGTCCAAGTCCCCCTCATGTCGCCGAAACCCCAACTCCTCGAACATCCTTCTAACCCCCACGGCATCAATCTCCCCGATCTTGGCCGCATCGAGAGCAAAGGGAATCTCAAGATCGCTCTTGAGCGTCACCAGCCGCCGCGACAGCGCCAGTTTGTCCCGGCCGTTTTCGATGTTCTCCCGACGCTTGCCCTTGACTTTTTCAAGATTCGCCAAGAGTCCGTCGATGGAGCCGAACTCGCCGATCAGGGCCGCGGCCGTCTTGGGGCCGATGCCTTCGACGCCCGGCACGTTGTCCACCTTGTCGCCCATCAAGGCCAGCACATCGACCACCTGCGCCGGGGTGATGCCCTTGTCCCGCAAGAGTGCCGCCGCATCGACGGTGGTGTCGGTGTGAATGTCGAACATCGTCAGCCGCTCATCGAGCAACTGCTCCAAGTCCTTGTCCTTCGACACCACGCGAATGTGAACATCGTCGCAACCGGCATCGGCACGCACCTTGCGGCAAAGCGTGGCGATGATGTCATCGGCCTCCGCGCCGGGATGCGCCAGCACGGGGATGCCAAAGAGCTTGGTCAACTCAAAAATCCGCTGCTCCTGGCTTTTCAAGTCGGCCGGGGCGGGCGGACGGTTGGCCTTGTATTGATCGAACATCTCATCGCGGAAGGTCTTGCCCGGCGAGTCCACGGCCATGATGGCGAAGTGGGGTTGAAACTGATTGAAGAGTTTGAGCAACATGCCCGCGAAGCCAAAGACGGCGTGGGTCGGCTCGCCGGTGTGCGGGCTGGTCATGCCGCCGCGAATGGCGAAGTAGGCGCGGAAAATCTGGGCGTGGCCGTCGATGATGTAAAGCGTTCGCTGCGAAGTGGCCATGCCGCGATTATACGGTTGAAGTCAATGGTCCCCAGTTGGTGGCACACAGCATCCCATCAGGGTGCTGTGTGAGGAAGGCCGGGGATCGTTGATTTGCCTTGCGTCTCAGCCGATACTTCGCTCTTCCTTGCATTCGCACACAGCACCCGAAGCGGGATGCTGTGTGGCACCCGGTCCCGACATGCGTTTTTGGAAGTATGCGATGGCACCGACCATCCGTTGTGCCGATAAGGAATGCAACCGTGGCCTCTTCAACCGAGACAACCTCGCCCGTCATCGCCCATGTGCTCCACCGGCTCTATCTGGCCGGGGCGGAAGTGCTGGCGGCCGACCTGTCGCGCAAGCTGCGACATCGCTACCGCTTCATCTTCCTTTGCCTCGATGAAGTCGGTCCGCTGGGGCTTCGCTTGCGCAATGAAGGCTTCACCGTGCTGGACCTGCAACGCAAGCCGGGCGTGGACTTGAGCGTGGCCCGCCGCATCGCCGGGGCCGTGGCGCAGCATGGGATTCAACTCCTGCACGCGCATCAATACACGCCGTTTTTCTATGCCGCCGCTTCGCGCCTTCCCCCGGCCAAGTGGTCGCTGGCCGGGCCGTCGATTCTGTTTACTGAGCATGGCCGGCACTACCCGGATGTTCGCCGACCCAAGCGTGTGTTGGCCAATCGGCTGCTGTTGCGAAAGCGTGACCGCGTCACGGCCGTGGGCCAGTGGGTGCGGCAATGCCTCATCGACAATGAGGGCCTACCGGGCAAGCGCATTGAGGTGGTGTTGAACGGCATCGACCCCCGCGCCTTTGCGGGTGATGACGCCACCAAGCGGGCCAGCCTGCGACGGGAGTTGGCGGTGAATGATGGGGACGTGGTGATTCTCCAAGTGGCGCGGTTTCATCCGGTGAAGGATCACGCCACCGCGTTGCGGGCATTTGCCCACGCCCTGCAATCGCCGTTGTTGGGCGCGCTGGCTGGGGGGACGAAACCGGTGTTGGTGCTGGCGGGGGATGGTGAACAGCGCCACGAAATGGCGACCTTGGCGCATGCCTTGAAGATTGATGACAAGGTGCGGTTCCTGGGCGTGCGAAGCGATGTGGCGGATCTGCTTGCGGCCGCGGATGTGTTCATGCTCAGTTCGCTGAGCGAAGGCGTGAGCGTGACGTTGTTGGAAGCGATGGCCGCGGGGTTGTCGATCGCCGCGACGAAGGTGGGTGGCAATCCCGAAGTAGTGGCCGATGGCGTCACGGGCCTGCTTGCACCGCGGCGAGAGGCGGCGACCCTAGGCAACCACTTGGCGACACTGATCGCCGACCCCGACCTGCGGCAGCGCATGGGCCAAGCCGGGCGGCAACGGTTGCGGGCCATGTTCACCCAGCAGCGCATGCACGAACGCTATGCGGCGATTTATGAGGCGATGCTGGGGGGAGGGAGTAGTCTTGAGACTTGAGTCTTGAGTCTTGAGATTGGCGCAAGCGTGGTTGAATTAAGCTTGTGTTGGTTCGCGGTTGTTTTTCATAGCCGCAGCGTCTGCGCTGCGGCTAAAAGTCAGAACTCCGAACTCCGATCTCAAGACTCAAGACTCAAGACTCAAGACTCAAGACTCAAGACTATCCCGCCTCCTCGTGTAAAATCCCGCCATGACGATGCTCCGACGTTATTGGTTGTTGCCCCTGTTGCTCCTCTGCCTGGCCTGCCCCGCGTGGGCGGATTTGCAGGCCGACTTCACCGCGGCCATTGCCGCCGCCAAGCTCGGCAAGAGCAAGCCGGGGATCAAGGTGGTGGACCTTTCGACCAACCAGACCCTCGTGGCCATCAACGCCACCGACGCCATGATGCCAGCCAGCAACATGAAGCTGGTGACCACGGCCGCGGCCTTGGGCGTGCTGGGGCCTGACTTCTCTTTCCGTACCGAACTGCAACTGCTGGACAACGACCCGGCCCGCGGCGCGACGCTGCTGTTGAAGGGCGATGGCGACCCGGCCCTGGGCGACGCCAAACTGCTGACGGCCAACGGCATCGACATCGAGGGCCTGCTGGCGACCCTGGTCAAGGCCGTCGCCGACGCCGGGGTCAAGCGCGTGGGCACGCTCATCATCGACGACACCATTTTCGACGATCAGCGGGTGCATCCGACTTGGCCCGCGGGGCAGTTGGACGCCTGGTACTGCGCGCAGGTGTCGGGCTTGAACTTCAACGACAACTGCCTGGATGTCTGGGCCCAGCCTGCCGGGGATGGCCAGCCCCCGCTGATTAACATCGTGCCCCGTGCCCCGTTTATCAGCATCACCAACAAGGCCCGCAGCGGGGTCAAGGAGCATCTCATTGTCGCCCGTCAGCGTGGCACCAACGACCTGACGATAAGCGGCGGGCTGCGTGCCAAAACCACCGAGCCGGTGAACATCACCATCGACGACCCGGCCATCTTCACCGCCCGCGTGCTGGCGCAGCGGTTGGGCGAGCGCGGCATCCGGGTGGATCAGATTCGGCGAAAAACACGCCAGGAAAATCTCCCCGCCGGCCGGGTGCTGCAGGCGGTACGGACGACGATGCCCGCGGTGCTCTTTCGCTGCAACAAGGACTCGCAGAATCTTTTTGCCGAGTGCTTGTTGAAGCGCATGGGCCACAAGGCGACGGGTCAGCCCGGGAGTTGGGACAACGGCGCGGCCGCGGCGGGTGCGTGGCTCAAGAAAACGCTGGGCGACACCGCTTCGCAGATCACCATCGCCGATGGCAGCGGCATGAGTCGTGACAACCGCGTCTCGGCTGAGGCGTTGGTGGCGATCTTGGGCGTGATGATGAAGGATGCGGATCGGGGCCACATCTTCCTGCGCAGTCTGTCGGTGGCCGGCAGCGACGGCACGCTTGACGGGCGGCTCGACGAGGACCTTAAGGGCCGGGTCATGGGCAAGACCGGTTACATCAACGGCGTCTCAACCTTCTCCGGCTATCTCATGCTCCCCCGCGAAAGCGATGAAGACGGGCCGAAGTTCGGCCGGCAACGTCGCTTCATCGCCTTCTCGTTCTTGTTCAACAACGTCAACGTCAGCGTGCTGGACGTCAAGAAGTTGCAGGACAAGCTGGTGACGATTCTTGATGAGCGTTTGGGGCAGGCCAAGAGCAGGTAGCGTCAAGTCATCCCAAGACGCGCGACGGGGACGTCGCGGCTATGAGTCAGAGTTCTGCAACTCCGCGCAAGCCTCAAGCCTGCTTCATCGCCGCGCGTTTGCGCAGTTCCAAGCAGAGGCCCAAGCCGATGGCGCCGACGCACAGCGCCACGCCGGGGTTCTGGTAGATCAGGCCGGTGGTGGGATTCAGCGCCAAGAAGAGCACCAGACTCGAAAGCGCCAGCCAAGCCACGATTGTCAATGTTGCTTTCATCGTTACTCGCCTCCGCCTGTCAACCCTGGGAGCAAGGGCGAGACAGGCATCGCCCATCATTAAACCAACGATACCAACTGGGCGTTGTCAAGGGAAGTAAAAATTAAAGTTTGAAAGGGCTTTTGGCCGAAGCGGTCGTGCCGAATGTGACGTTTGGGAGGGGGCGGGCGGTTATCGGGCGTTGATTGGGGAGAAATTGTGTAATGTCTCAGGGCAGATGGGATAGCGCGGCGCTAAACGGCAAGCCTGTGATGGTGGCGGTTTTTCGCGGTTGGGCGTGACCGGCGGTGATGGTGACTTGGGCCGGGGCGATGCCCAGCGTCGCGGCCAGCAGTTTGCACACCGCGGCATTGGCCTTGCCCGCCTCGGCCGGGGAGGCCACTGCCACTTTCAATCGATCCCCCAGCACGCCCATCATCCGCGAGCGGCTGGCGTTGGGAACGACCTTCAACCACAGGTCGAAACCCCCGGCGTGAGGATGGAGGTAGATCGGAGGCATGGGGGGGAGTAGTCTTGAGTCTTGAGTTCGGAGTTCTGATTTCTGACTCATAGCCGCAGCGTCCTCGCTGCGCGTCTTGGTGACTCACGATGTTACCCTCCGACGCGCAGCGGGGACGCTGCGGCTATAAAAGACGCTTGCGCAAGCCCCAAGCCTCAAGCCTTTCCCCTCACGACTCAAGGCTCAAGACTTTTGAGCGTCATGGCACTGGCATCCGATAACCCCATCATGGCGAACGTTTTTTTGCCCAGGCTGTGGCGCGGAGTCATCGCGGTGGCGATGTTGTTGACCTGTGCCGCCGTCGCATCCGTGGTCTTGGGGGCAGTACTTCCGGGGGCACTTCCGGGGGTGGATTCGCAAGGGGAGGGCGTCACGCCGCGGCGGCAAGTGGCGCGGTTTGACTTCGAGGAGCGGGCCTTGGGCAACTTCGAGGATTTGCCCATGCACTGGTACATCCTGGGCCGGGACGCCCGCAGTTCCGAGGCCGCGTTCATGGCCAAGCCGCTGCACGACCAACTTGTCCATGCCGTGGGTTACCCCCTGCACACCAAAGTCTCTTTCGACAAGTCGCAAGCGGTATCGAGCCAGCACAGCCTGCTGTTGCAACTCAACGGTGGAAACGTCGGCGCGTTTGTCGAGGTTGGCACCATCCCCGCCACCCCGGGCAGCGATTATCTGGTGAGTGCCAAGGTGCGAACCACCGACTTGAAATGGGCCCGTGCCAGGTTGGTGGCCTATTTCATCGACGCCGAGGGACGTCGCATCGACAACAGTGAATCGCAAAGCGAACCGATCGTCACCGCGGGTCAATGGAGCGTCGCCAGTGCCAGGCTTGCGGGTGATTTCCCCCAAGCCGCGTCCATCGGCATCCAACTGGAAATCGTTCAACAGGCCCCGCCCGCCGACGCACCCTTGGGTCACAACGCCATCGCCTATCAGGACATCACCGGCAGCGCGTGGTGGGACGATGTGATGGTGACGCAGTTGCCGCGGGTGGGCGTGGCGACGCAGAGCGACGTGGGCATCCTGCGGGGGACGGCGAGTAAACAGCGGCCGCAGTTGAGTCTGGCGGTGCGTGATGTGCCGGGGCATGATTTGCTGGCGGAGGTGACGGTCTTTGACTGGCGTGGCAAGCCGGTGGCGCAAAAACGGGAAGGCATGGCCAGCGACAAGCCGACCTTGAAAAGCTGGACGCCCAAACTGCCCGCCTACGGCTGGTATGTGGCGGAGCTGCGTCTCTTTGACCGCCCCCCCGCCCTGCAACGCGATGCGACCAACGTCAAGGCGGGCGAGGGTGATTTGGTGGAAGTGGGCCGGGCGGGGGCGACTTTTCTGTGGCTGCCGGACGAATCAGGGGGACAAGGACAGACGCAGGGGCAATGGCGGCAACCGTTCATCGTCGATGCCTCCGGGCTGGACGCGGCCCACCTAGCGTTGCTGCCTTCACTGATGAAGCAGGCCAAACTCGGCGGGTCGATCATTTCCTGCTGGGATCAAGAAACCGTCGCCTTGGACATGCCCCGGCGGCAAGACCTGCTTGAGTCAATCGTCGAGTCGCTGGTCATGGAGCAGCAAGGCCAGGTGATGCTCAACCTCTGGCCCTTGCCGGCGGAAATGGCGGCTTTGCAGGTCGATGCCGGGCGGGGACCGCTGCCGCTGTTGTTGCAACACGCCCCGGTCTGGCGGGTCTATTTGTCGCCGCTGCTGATGCGGCTGGGCCAGCAGGCGCAACAGTGGCACATGGGTGAATCGGGCAGTCCCGCGGCGGGGAATCTGGCGAACCTCATGCCGACGCTGCAAGCCATCGAAAGCGACTTCGCCACCCAAGCGCCGCAACCGCGGCTGGTCGTGCCTTGGCGCATGGAACAAGCTCCGCCCACCTCATCCACCGCCAAACGAAGTTTCAATCTTCTCATGCCCGCCAGCGTCCAACCGCAAGAGATGGCCCGGCTGCTGGAACCCTGGTCGCGCGTGGCCTCCGCCGGCGGTTTGATCCTGAACCTGCAACCGCGGGCCAACTCATCGATCTCGCCCGAATCTTCCTCGATGCAACGCGCCGATGACTTGGCCTTGCGGATGCTTCAAGGCTGGGAGGCCGGGGCGGCGGGGCTGGTGCTCAACTACCCGTGGTCATTGCCCCAGGATCGCCAAACGCGGTTTGACCCCGACATTGCCCTTGGTGTTTGGAGTGGCGTGGCGCAACGCTTGGCGGGGCGACGGGTGGTGGGACGACTGCCCGTGGGCCAAGGTTCGCAGTGCATGATCCTCGACGGCCCTGCGGGGGGAATGCTCGCCCTCTGGCGGGAGTCGGATCAAACCCAACCCGGTCAACTCGACATGTTTCTGGGTGCGGGGCAACCCCTGGCCCTGGACCTCTTTGGCAACCGCGCCGAGGTGCCACTGGTCGAGGCAAGGCACCGCATCAGCTTCGGTCAGTCGCCGGTCTTCGTTGAAAACGTCGATGCCCGTCTGGCGCTGTTCCGGGAGGCGTTTTCTCTTGAACCATCGTTTATCGAATCGGTGCAGAAGCCGCAGGATTTGACGTTGCTGTTGCACAACCCCTGGCCACGCACCATTTCCGGCGAGTTGACGTTCACCCATCCCGAGGGCTGGCGGATCGAGCCGCAGTTGACCACCTTCAATCTCCCAGCCGGGGCCTCGGCCAAGGTGGCCTTGCGGGTGAGTTTCCCCGTGGCGGAAGTGGCGGGGATCAAGGCCCTGCGGGCGCGGGTGAAACTGCAGGCCGAGCGGGCCTATGCGTTTGATGTCGAGGCCCCGTTGGAACTGGGGCTGCGCGATGTGGAATGCAAGCCGACGCTGGTGTTGGAGCGTGATGCCGGCAACGGCAAGGTGGCGGCCTTGGTGACGCAGGAAGTGACCAACCACGGCCAGAAGGCCATCGCCCTGTACGCCTTTGCAGCTTTGGCGGATCATCCCCGGCAGGAGCGTTTGATCGCCAAACTAGAACCGGGCGAGTCGGTGATTCGCCGCTTCCGTTTCGAGGACGCCGGCCCGGCCCTGGCGACCCAGCCGCTGCGCACGGGCCTACGCGAAGCCTCCGGCCCGGCGATTCTCAACCTGCTGCTGACCCCCGCCGACGCCCAGCCCCCCACGCCGTAAATCCGGTGTGGCTCCGCAACACCGATTGTCACCTGATGCCACCAAGCCACAGCCCGGTTGGTATCATGTTGTCCCCGTGCAACATCCGCGCCAGTCGGCATTGGCTCGTGGCGAGAACTCACGAAAGAATTGTCTTTCCTAAGTGGCTTATTTTAAGTAGCTTAAGATCATAAAGGGAAGAAGCGGCCGCAAGAAAAGCCGGGTTTGGCAGGCACATTGTGATAGACTTCGTACTTGGCGCTTAATGCCAAGGAGGAGTTTAACGACGATGGACGAGAAAGCCTTTCAGATCAAGCTCTCGGAACTTATGGGCGAGATTTCCACCCTCCCGGCCAGCGAGCGCGAAAAGCTCCAGGCCTTGGCGTGCGAAACCCAGGCCCGGCACATCAAACTCAAGAAGACCGTCTCGGACCTGCAGGAAAGCCTCGACTACCTGCGGCTGTCGATCAAGTACATGGTCTTCGACCTCGAAGCCACCCGCCGCGAGAACGGCTACCTGCGCAAGATGCTCGAACAGAAGTATTCCGGCAGCGAAGCCGACGAACGCGACGCCGGGGAGTGAGCGCGGTGGTGCCTTGGGGGAAAGTCATTCCGCCAGCAGGTCGCAAAGCCGGTTGCACAGTTTCGCCTTGCCCAGATCGCCGCTGACCAGTTCCAACGCCAGTCGCCCCATGCGGGCCAGTTCCTCGCCGGGCGTCGCCGCCACTTGCCGCAAGACTTGCGCCATCGCGTCGGCGTCGTTTTGCGGCACGCGCCAGCCGAAGTTCACCTGCCGCATCATGTCGGTGATGTGGCTCGGCTCCGGCCCGACGTACAACACCGGCCGGGCCACCGCCATCGAGCCGTAAACCTTGCAGGGATGGAAACAGCCCACCCCTGCGTCATCCATCGTCACCAGATGCACATCCCCGGCCGAGAGCGAATAGGCCAATCGCTCCAGCGGCTGATACGGCAGACTCAGAATGTTGGGCCGCCTCGCCGGGGTGACGACAATCTGACGCTCGATGGCGGCATGTACCTCGGCTTTGCGAACTCCGCCCCCGATGAAGACGAACATCGCCTCGGGCAACTCCTCCCGCAATAGCTCGGCGGCTTGAAGGATCGAAGCGATGGGATGGCCCAAGCCCAGGTTGCCGCTGTAAAGGAAGACCAACTTGTCATGGAGGCCATGCTCACTGCGAAACGGATTGTCCGCCGCGGGCACGGGCTTGAGATGCTCATCCAACGGCCAGGGGGGAATGATGTGCAGTTTGGGATCGCGTTGTTCAGTCCCCGGCGGCTCTGAGATTCCGGGGGCGGCGGTGGGGGTGGAGGAGGCGACGGTTTTTGGATTCACCGCGCCCGCCGCCTTGTCCATCGCGGCCTGCACATGCCCCGCCATGAAGCGATCCAAGACGACGATGGCCGTGGCCTTGCGCAGCAGTTTGTCGTTGAGCCAAGTCCACATCCGCGCCGGGAGCGAGGAGGCCTTGAGTCGGCCCATGCCGATCAACTGCTCCATGTTCAGGTCCATGACCCAGAACTTGATCTCCGCGCCGCGCAGCTTCGCCAGTGTTAGTGCGGCAAGCGACGACATCGGCGGGGCGGTGCTCACCAGGATCGTCGAGACGCGGCGTTGCAGCAGCCCCACGAGGATGCACTGGAGGACGAAGAACATTCCCGCCGCCATGCGCACCGCAATCGAGCGTTTGCCCAGCGAACTCAGGGGCAGGCGAATGATGCGAACGCCGTCGATGGTTTGGCGGTATGGGTAGCGGATGCGGGTATCGTCGTAGCCGCGGTTGGCGGTGAGCACCAGCACATCGAAGCCGCGGGCAACCATTTCGCGGGCGGCTTCGTGCATGTACTGCCCCACAGCCGCGGGGTCGGGCACGTAGGTCTGCGTGATGATGAGCAGCGTCTTCTTGGGCACCAATCGGCTCGCGGGGGATGGCAGAGAAGTCCGGGGGGGGCAGCCATAGTATCGGCCATTTGGCACGCGCCCGTGGCTCCGAATATTTAGCCCCCGGCGGCTCGGAGCCGGGGGCCGGTGGGGTCGTTGACATCCACAACTCATTAACTTTTTCACCCCGCGCCAAAGGCGCGAATCCAAATATCACGCGGGTGGGGTGGAACCTGTGAAGCCCGTAATTCGAGCGACGCCCCTAGCCCCCGGCTCCAAGCCGCCGGGGGCTAAATATGGGATTGCGGGGATGGGTCGTTATCCCTCGTTTCATCTCACCGAATGCGGCGGGGGTTGCGACCCACGTTGCCGCGGTGAGGCGGGCGGTTGGGGCTTTCACCGCTCGGATTGGATGGTGAAGATTCATCAGTTGGCACGCTTGGCGAGGGTTCATTTTCTGCGACGTGGTGCGAGGCCGAAGCTGGACTTTGATTTTGCCCCTGCCCGGCGCTGCGACCAAAAATCATCCTACCCGCGGAGGTTTGCAAGGTGCTCGTCACCGTCACCGGAATCTCCTGGCCAATCGCCCAGCGGCCGTTTTCCACCACCACCATGGTGCCATCGTCCAAATATCCCACGCCTTGGGTCGGACTTTCACCCTGCTTGATGATCTTGACCTGCATGTCCTCGCCGGGCAGCACCACCGGTCGCAAGGCTCCGGCAAGGTCATTCAAGTTCAGCACCTCGATGCCCCGCAACTGCGCCACCTTGGCGAGGTTGAAATCGTTGGTCATCACCCGCGAGTTGGTTTCCGCGGCCATGGACATGAGCATCTGATCCACGCCGACGCCTTGGGCCTCGCCTTCGGCGATGGTGACGCCGGCTTGGGAATCGTTCTGGAGTTTGTTGAGGATGTCCAACCCCCGTCGGCCGCGGGCGCGTTTGATTTTGTCGGCCGAGTCAGCGACGGTCTGCAACTCGATCAACACGAACTTGGGCACCACCAGATTGCCCTGAATAAAACGGGTTTGGACGATGTCGAGGATGCGGCCGTCGATGATGACGCTGGTGTCCAGCAGGATGGGCCGCGCGCCGCGGATCTGCTTGGCGAACTCGACGTAGGGGATGACGAAGCGGAAGTCGTCCTTGGTCTGCATGACCATGCTCATGCCGATGTAGCAGGTGACCAGGCCGATGATGACCTTGGCACCTTGAAGGACGTTGTGCAGCGAGCCGGTGGTTTCCAAGGCGGTGGGGTAGAGAATCAAGGCGAAAAGATCGACGACGAAGGAGAAGGCGTAAGCCGCCAAGAGGCCCGCGCCTAGGCCCAAGAAAATGCCCGACACCGACGAGAGCCGCTTGCGGGGATTGAAAGCGTCCACGGCCACGACAAAAAGGGCGAAGCAAGTCGCCAGGAGCAGCGTGGTGGCGGTGACGGAAAAGTCCAAGCGCTGGTCGGCCTGCAACGGCAGCACGTAAAGGGCCGTGACGGCGGTGACCAAGATAATGAACAGTCCACGGAGAATGTAAAGCGTCATGGTGATCTCAAAAAAAAGACAGGGCACGATTCGCAAAGCATGATAACGGAGAAGGGAGGTGGCGGGTATTGAGAAAATGGGACGTTCATCATTTTCTTGGCGCGGAGGTAATGTAAACGACAAGGAAGTGAAAAGTAGATGTTTCTTTTTCGGGTCGCCGGTGAAACCCGAAAAAACACAGGCCTCCATCAAGGGACGGCGCACCGGGTTTGTGCGCACAAAAGCGGCGCGCGGGTATAAAAATATCGTCGTAAATAATGCATGTGAAAGGGATAATAATTATTTACAAAACTGCGAGCGGAGTCTCCGTTATGTCTTGTGATTGTGCGCGCGATTTTCAGTCGTTGACTCAATCCCGGCCATCAGGGTCGCTCTCAAAGGCGATGCCGTTGCGTTCCAGGAGCGTGCCCAAGGCGCGGTAATAGGCGGCGATCGCGGTGTTGTAATCGACCAGGGCCTGCAACTCCTGCGTCTCGGCCGTCGCTAAGCGCTGCTGTGAACTGAGCTTCAAGTCCAGCAGGAACTCGGGCGTCAGCGCCACGCCGGCCTCTTCCTGCTGCTCGATGGCGCGGAGGTTGTCAGCCGCGGCACGGCGAGCGGCGCGGGCGGCACCGATCAACTCATACGATGTCAACAAGGTGCGCATGGCGTCCTTGACTTGCAGCACGACTTCCTGGGCGGCGCGCTGGTAGGCCACGACGCTGGTGCGGCGTTCGAGATTCCGCTGCGCGTACAAGGCCGAAGGCCCGCGATTGCCGATGGGCATCTCGAATTGAGCGCCTAGGATGTAATCGATGAAGTCGCCATCGGTGAGTTGGTCGTAGGCTCCGCCGACGCTGGATCCCAGGCCGTTGAAACGCATGACGGCCGAGACGTTGAGCTGCGGCAGCTTGGCGTTGTCTGCCACGCGGAGGCGAATGGCGGCATCGTGAATCTGTTGCAAAGCGGCCTGCATTTCCGGCCGCTGACGCAGGGCGGTGGTCACGGCGTCGAGCAGGCTGAACTTCACCGCCACATCCGCCGGGGCATCCGCCGGGATGATGAGCGTTTCGCCGCTGATGGGCAAATTGGCGGAGTTGATGAGCCGCTTGAGGGCGTCGGAGGCGGTGCGAACGTCTTGGCGAGCGCGGATGACTTCGCCGCGGCGCAGCTCGACAAAGCTGCCGGCCTCGGTGGTGCGAACGGGGCTGACGTCGAAGTCCTGACGCTTCTGGATGCGGCTGTAATCATCGCTGGTGCGTTCGAGCAACCGTTCCTGAATCAGCAGGCGATTGCGGGAAAAGTAGAGATTCCAGTAGGCCCGCTCGACGTTGAGCACGGTGTCGAGCAGGTCGCGGCGAAGGTCTTGGACGCTGGTTTGCCGGGCAGAACGCGCCAAGATGATTTCCGCTCGATTCACATCAGGCCCGAAGCCTCGCAAGAGGGGCTGGGTGATGCCCAGTTCGATGTTGGCGGTTTCGTACTCTTTTAAGGATGTGGTTTGAGGTTCTTCCCAATTGCGGGCCAGGCTCGTCGAGGCGCTGACGGTTCCACCGGTGGAAAGGCGCTTGCGGATGCCAGTGGTGAGGCTGTCGTTTTCGGTTTGGCGATTGCCGCCGAAGGCCGCCCCCAGAGCGCCGGCGACGGTTGACGGGGGCCGGGGCGTATCGAGGCGGGAGAGTGAAAAGTCGGCGAAGACCACGGCGTCAAACGCGGCGTCGGCCTGGGTGATTTGGGTTTGGGAAATCGCCGGTCGCAGCCGGGCCAGTTGCACGTCGAGGTTGTTCTTGACCGCTGCGGCCACGGCCTGTTCCAAGGTCAGCCGGACAACGTTATCCTCGCGGCCACCCAACAAGTCGGCACCAAGTTTGGGTGTTTGACTTTCGTAGGATCGCACGCCGCTCATGGCGTCAAGCTGGTCGCGGCGTTCCTGGCTCAGGCCCGCTTCGACTTCGCTGGGCGGACGTGACAGCTCGATGACAGGCCCGGAAGCCGCGGCCGTGACGTATTGGCGATGCGAGGAAAGCATCTGATCGCGCATGGCTTCCTGGGCGTCGCGTTCCATGGGACTGGCGCAGGCCGTCAGAAGCGTGGCGGCGGTGATCGAAACGCAGAAGGCCCGCAAGAGTCGTTTGGTGTTCATACGCCCGCGAATATACGTCACGGGGCGTGGTTGGGCAATTGACGGTCGTACGCTGTACGAACGGCGGTCAGAGCCGTGGGGCGTAAGCCCCCGGACGAATGCGCACGGACGGAATAAACCACCGGGACATTCGTCCGGGGGCTTACGCCCCTCGGCTCCGACAATGCGCCGAGGCTTTACGCAATCGCCCCCGCCGCTGTGATCGGCACGGTCGTTGCCCCAAGTGCAATCGTCACAGACCACTTAAGTGGAACCGCCGCCGCGACGATAACCCTTGCAATGGGCGTCCATGATGCCGCCCTTGTTAGGACTCGTCGGCCCATGCCAGACGCTCTTTCAATCCTCCCCGGCGCTCACCTGGAATGTGAGTCCCCGGCCAGCGCGACGCCTCGCAAGCTCGCAACACAATCGCCTTACGCCCTGTGCAAACGCGGGCTGGACATCACTTTGGCGGGCATCGGCCTGATTCTTGCCACGCCATTGTTGATCGCTTGCGGGTTGTGGATTCGTCGCTGCGACGGTGGGCCGGCCCTTTACCGCCAATGGCGGGTTGGGCACCGCGGTTGGCTGTTTCCCATTTACAAGTTGCGCACCATGATCCAAGACGCCGAACACAATTCCGGGGCACGCTTCGCTCATCGCGGTGACCCGCGCATCTTGCCGGGCTGCGGTTGGATGCGCAAAAGCCACATCGATGAATTGCCCCAGCTTTGGAACATTCTGGCCGGCCACATGAGCCTCGTCGGCCCGCGACCCGAACGTCCCGAAATCATCGACCAACTGCGGGAAAGCCTGCCCGGCATCGAGCGCCGTCTGGCCGCCGCGCCGGGGCTGACGGGCTTGGCGCAAGTCCGCAACGGTTACGCCAACGACCTGCCCGGCAGCCGGCGCAAGCTGGCCTACGACCTGCTCTACCTCAAAAACCAATCGCTGCGGCACGACCTGTCGCTGCTGCTGCGAACCATCCCCCGCATCTGGGATCGCACCGCCCTGTGACCGACTTTCGCCATTGACCTGACACCAGGAGCTTCATCATGCTCAACATGCCCCTTGCTTTGCCGGATCATCCCCTAAGGCCTTTGCGCGCCTTGGGCTGGGCCGCGGCTTGGCTGTGGGTGGTGCTGGCGCTGGCGGGTTGCTCGCCCAAGTACACCGACTTTGGCGCGTTCATTCCCGAAACCCAGCCCCTAGTCACCGCCACGGAATACCGCGTCATGCCCCCGGATGTGATTTTCATCACCTCCAAGCGGGTGCGTGAAATCGACCGCCACACCGAAACCGTGCGTCCTGATGGCAAGATCACGCTGGCCCTGTTGGGGAGTCATTACGTGGCGGGCAAGACGGTGGAGGAAATCAGCGCCGAGTTGCAAACAATTGCCCGCGAGTATTACCAAGATGCCGATGTGAGCGTTCGCGTGGCGGGGTTCAACAGCAAGAAAGTTTTTGTCTGGGGCGAGGTGGCGTCGCCGGGGCCGTATCCGTACACCGGGGCCAACACCGTCATGAGCACGCTGGCGTTGGCGCAGCCGACCCGCTTGGCGGACAACGGACGCATTGATGTGCTGCGGCCCGGCCGCGACGGCAAGATGGTTAAACGCATGACCATTGATCTGGACAAGATGGTCAAGGAAGGCGACATGGCGCTCAATGCCGTGCTGGAGGAAGGGGATGTGCTTTACGTGCCGCCGAATCCACTGGCGACGGTGGGCTTGGCGTTGCAGCAGGTGCTGCTGCCGATTCAGCCGGCGGTGAGCACCGCGCAGGGCGCTTCGGAACTGACGTTGCGGGCCACGGGCGCGCCGATGTCGGTGGGTCGGGAGGAATTGTTGGTGCGATGAGCAATCGGCGGAAATGGAGAGGGACGAAATGGGGAGGCGGGCGATTTTGCCCACGGCAGGAAGCAATCATGAGCCACGACAATCGACAAGCCGAGATGATGCGCGAAGCCTGGAGGGCCTTGCGCCGATTCCACTGGCGATTCACCGTGCCGGCCTTTGTCGTCGCGGCCCTTATGCTCGGGGCATGTCTCTTCCTGCCCCGCAAGTACAAGGCCGAGGCCACCTTCGAGCGGCGCACCGACATGGTGCTCGTCGAAATCATGAACCGCGGAGGACTGCGCTTCCAGGACCCGCGCCAATCCACCACCGAGGAAATCGTCGGTGGCCCGGCCATCGACCAGCTCATCGAACAACTCGGCCAGCGAATCACCCGCGAAAACCAGACCAATCCCCAACTGCTCGACCGCAACGCCCTCCGCGCCGAACTGGCCACCAAGGTCACCATCCACTTCGACATCGCCACCGCCGACTTGGACCGCATCCGCGTCGGCTTCCTGGCCAACGATCCCGACTTGGCGCAAGAGGCGGTCAACGCCCTAGTGCAAAATTATCTCGACCGCACCCGCAAGCGGCTTGATGAACGCTTGGAACAGAGCGTCGCCTTTTATCGTGCCGAGGCCTCCCGCGCCCAGGTTTCCATCGAGCAACTGGAAAACAAGAAGCTCGCCTTTGAAATCGAAAACCGCACGCTGTTGCCCGAGACCAACAGCGTCACCGGTCTGATGCCGGCCCCGGACTTGAAAACACGGCTCGACGATCTAACGCATGAGCACGACAGCGCCAAGCTACGGGTCGAGGGGCTGCGCAAGACGCTGACAGATACGCCGGAAACTTCGCCCTCCTACACCCGTGCCCGCAACCCGGAATTAAGCGCGCTGGAAAGCCGCCTGCGCGAGCAGCGCGACCGTTACGCCAACATGGTTGGTACGCTGAAGATGACCGAGAAGCACCCGGATGTCATCGATCTCAAAGCACAGATTGCCGAGAACGAAAAGCTGCTTGGGACGTTGCCCGCCGAGGTGGTGACCTCCACGCAGATCGCCGTCAATCCCCGCCGCGCGGAGTTGACGCTGCTCATCAGCGATACCCAGGCCGAGACCGACGCCCTGACGCGGCAGATCGAGTCGGTCAAGCGGCAACTCAACAACCGTGACACCCAAAACGCCCGGCTATTCCCCGTTCGTAGCGAGTACCTCAAGCTCTCGCGCGATGTGGATGAGGCCCGGAGGCAACTGGCGTTCTGGGAGGACAACCAACGGCGGGTGGAGATTTCGATGGCCGCGGAATCGGGCAATCGCGGCGTGCAATTGACCTTCATCCAGCCCGCCGGGCCGGTGGGCAATCCCGTGTCGCCCAACCTGTACCAAGCTTTCGCCGGCTCCATCGGGCTGGGCCTCTTGGCCGGGGCATTGGGCGCGTTGCTGGCCTACAAGAACGATGACACGTTTACCGATGGCCAGCAGTTGTCCTCGACCTACAACCTGCCCATGCTCGGCAGCGTCAGCGAAATCATTTCGCTGCAACATCGCCGCATGAGGCAGTTGAAGCGGCGGGTGCTGCTGCCCCTCAACGCCGTCGGAATGGCAAGCGTGCTGGCTCTGCTGGCGCTGGTGCTCTATTTGGATTTACAGAAGCCGCAGTTGCTCAAACAGTGGCGTGAGGCTCCGTTGATGACGGCCTGGCATTTCATGGGGCCGGCCAAGGCCAGTGCTTCGCCGACGGTCGAACCGACAGTTTCGCCCACGCCTGCGATTGAACCCGCGTCAACG
Organism: Phycisphaerales bacterium; assembly: GCA_038241095.1. GTDB lineage: Bacteria > Planctomycetota > Phycisphaerae > Phycisphaerales > Phycisphaeraceae > JBBDMX01. The sequence continues at coordinate 13,194 of JBBRGB010000005.1, read as the reverse complement.
CCCGACACCGCCAGCATCGTCGAAAACCTTCCCGAAGATACCGACTTGGGCGACAGCGCCGAACCCACCGTGAATCAGGATTGAAGATGTACCACGAGTATTACCAATTTGAATCGCTGCCCTTTGAGAGCACGCCCGACCCGCGCTTCTTTTATGCCAGCGAGCAGCACCGTGAGGCCTTGGCGGCCATTGAGTACGCCGTGCGCATGCGCAAGGGTTTCGTGCTGGTGACCGGCGACATCGGCGCCGGCAAAACCACCATCGCCCGCGCCATGCTGCAACGCCTCCAAGGCCAGGCCTTGGTCGTTCCCGTCCTCCACGGCCACGAAACGGGCCAAAGCCTGCTCAAACAGGTCGTTCGCCATCTCGAACTGCCCGTGGGCAAGAATGACGATCACGCCCGCCTGTTGGAACGCTTGCGGTTGCGACTGATCGAACAACTCCAACGCGGCCTGCCCACCGTGCTACTGGTCGATGAGGCCCAGAGCTTGAGCGACGAGGCTTTGGAAGAACTCCGGCTGATGAGCAACCTCGACACCGACACCGACAAGCTCGTGCAGATCGTGCTGGTGGGCCAACCCGAACTGCGAAACCGCATCCGTTCGGGTCGCCTCTCGGCCTTGAGGCAACGCATTGTGCTGGCCAAGGAACTCCGGCCCCTGTCGGCCACGGAAACCGCCGGCTACATCGCCCACCGTCTCCGCGCCGCTTCACGCGATGCGGCGAAGGTGGCCGTGAACTTTGAGCAACCCGCCATCGACTTGATTCATCGCCACACGGGCGGCATTCCCCGGCTCATCAACATCGCCTGCGACAACTGCCTGCTGCTGGGCTTCGTGCGCCAAGCCCAAAGCATCACACCCGAACTGGTTCGTCGTGGCCTGGCGGACATGGTGCCCAACTTCTCCGACAGCGCCTGGTCTCAAACGCTGGCGACGACAACCGCGCCTTTGCGCATGACGGGAACCTAAAAACATGGGACACATTTACGAAGCCATGCAGCGCGCCGACCGGGGGGAAGCCCCCGCGACCCGTCCCCAAGACGCGCCGCCCAGCGCCACATCGAGCGCTCTATCAAACGACGCCTCCCGAAAGCCCAGCCGCTCCGCGGCTGGGAGCCAACCACCCCGCGCAATCATCGCGCCACAACCCAACCCCAACAACGAATCCAACCCCACTCCCGAATCCACAACCCCTTTCCCCAACGCACCCACCTCTCCGCACGTTCCCGCCATCCCCTGCTGCATCGCCGACCTTTCCCAAGTCGATGACCGCCTTGTCGGCCTGTGCGATCCATCGAGTGTGATGGCCGAGGAATACCGCGCCATTCGTACCAGCATCCTGGCGCGATGGAAAAACCAACGCCACTTGGTTCACACCATCACCAGCGCCACGCCGCAGGAAGGCAAGACCATCACCAGTCTGAATCTGGGCTTGAGCTTCGCCGAGTTGCGCAATCGTCGCACCATTGTGGTGGAGGCGGACCTGCGTTTGCCGCAGTTTCAGAAGCTAATGACCCTGCCGGAGTCGCCGGGTCTGGTGGGCTTGCTGCGGGGCGAGGCTTCGTTGCAAAGCGCCACCTTGAGCGTGGGCGAAAGCCAGTTGCATGTGCTGGCGGCAGGCCAAAGTGTCGGCACACAGGCGGTGCAACTGCTGAGCCGGCCTGTGATGGTCAATCTGTTGCAAACGCTGCGGCAACAGTACGACCATGTCATCATCGACACCCCGCCGGTGGTGGAATTGGCCGACGCTGGCATCCTCGGAGCGCTCTGCGACGATGTGCTTTTAATCGCGCGGATGCGGGTGACGCCCCGCGGTTTGATCGACCAAGCCATCCGCACCCTGGCCAGTTACAACGCCCCCGTTGGCGGGCTGATCGCCACCGATCAACCGGCGCACCACGGCAAGTATTCCAAGTACGCCTACCGCTATCGCTACCGCTACCACGCCAACAAAGCCGCCTGATTGGAGTTGATGAATGTCCTCATCGAAGTGGAAGAAACCGAGTCTGTTATTGCTGGCGGATTGTGTACCGACGGCGACGGGTTCTCCTCGGCAAGTCGAGGCGTGGCGCGATCTGCAAGCGGCGACGGCGGGCCACACGGTGTCATTGGCTTGCGTGACGCGCGGGCCGGTGCATCTGTCGCACTGGCGCGCCCTGCGCGGACTGACGGCGAGGCTGGAGATTCAACCCTTGGGTGGACTCGAACTGTTGCGGGGAATTGGCTTGGGACATCTCGCCCAGCGGCGCATGATCGGGGCATTGCGAAGCGTGGTGGGGCGGTGGTGCCGGGATGAGGATTTTGATGCGGTGTATTGCGGTGATTCGATTCTGTGGGCAGCCATGCCGGGCGATCGCGTCGTGCGGCGTGTGAACCGTCAGGCCTTGGCGGATGTGCGCTTGCCGCTGGTGGTCGTTTCACGATCCGGTTCCGTGCCGTGGCGTCTGTCCCACGCCGCGCCGTTGGCCGTGGCGGCGTGAGAGCCGACATTGCCCTTGAGCATTCGCGCAAGTGCCGCGTGGCCTGACTTCACAAACAAAAGACCCAACCTTGGTACACTGCTAGGCTCTTGCCATATTGAGGACCAATCCGGCATGGCCGCATCCCCCAATCCCGATCCCAAACACCCCAGGGCCGTCAGCATCGGTTCATTCCTGTCCCCCACGGCTGACCTCAACGTCGCCCAAGTCAAGTCCTTGGTCAGCCCCCGGCGGATCAAGGACTCCCTGCCGCTGTCGGTCACCTCGCACCGCACGGTGCTCGAGGCCCGCGAAACAATCGCCCGCATTCTCAACGGTCAGGACCAACGCATGTTGGCGGTGGTCGGGCCTTGCTCGATCCACGATGAGAAAGCCGCGCTGGAATACGCCCGCAAGCTCTCCACCGTAGCTGTAGAAGTGCGCGAAACGATGCTGGTGGTGATGCGGGTTTACTTCGAGAAACCGCGCACCACCACGGGCTGGAAGGGCCTGATCAACGACCCGCATCTCGACGGCTCCTTCGACATGGAAGAGGGCATCCGTCTGGCGCGGCGACTGCTGCTGGCGATCAACGATCTGGGTTTGCCAGCCGGGACGGAAATGCTCGACCCCATCACCCCGCAGTACATCGCCGATTTGGTGAGCTGGGTGGCGATCGGCGCCCGCACTATCGAAAGCCAGACGCATCGACAGATGGCCAGCGGGCTGTCGATGCCGGTGGGGTACAAGAACGCCACCGATGGTGATTTGCAGACCGCCATTGACGCCATGAAGTCGGCCCGCAGTTCGCACAGTTTCCTGGGCATTGACGAGGACGGTACCACGGCCATCGTGCAGACGCGGGGCAATGCCGTGGGCCATTTGATTCTGCGTGGCGGGCGTGGCGGGCCGAATTACGATGCCGCCAGTGTCGCCGATGCGGTGACGCGATTGGCCAAGGCCGGGCTGCCCACGAGCCTGATGGTCGATTGCAGTCACGCCAACTCCAACAAGCAGTACCGCAACCAAGCGCTGGCGTGGAAGGATGTCATCATCCAGCGGGCGGCGGGAAATCGTGATCTGGTCGGCTTGCTGGTCGAAAGCAACTTGAACGAGGGCAACCAGCCTTTCCCGCGCCCGGCCAGCGAACTGCGTTATGGCGTGTCGATCACCGATGAGTGCATCGGCTGGGAGATGACCGAGGAGTTGCTGCGCTGGGGCCACGAACGGCTGCGGGAGAAATCTTGAGGGACGCGTTTTGAGATCCAAGCCCACGGATGCCGTCGCGTTGTACGGCTTTTTGTGGGATCGCCCGCGAAAGCCAAAATCGCTCGTCTTACCACTTTGCCACCAAACCGGCAGAGCCTTGATTTGACGTTGCGGGCCGAGGCGTCATAATAAGGGGCTTGCTTCATTCGCCGACACGCAACGTCGGCTACCGGCCCGGCTTTGGTGACGCCCGCGTGGGGTGGCACGAAAGCCTGTGGCGACCAACCCCAGGGTTCGACCATGACCATCACCGCAGAGAAAAAGACCGAAGTAATCCAGACCTATCGCCGCGACGAGAGCGACACCGGTTCGCCCGAAGTGCAGATCGCTCTGGCGACCGAGCGCATCAACGGCTTGACCGAGCATCTGAAACTGCACAAGAAGGATCACCACTCCCGCCGCGGACTGCTGATGCTCGTCAGCAAGCGCAACGGCCTGCTGCGTTACCTAGCCCGCAAGGATCGCGCCAAGTACCAGCAACTCATCAGCCAGTTGGGTCTGCGCAAGTAAGCCGCCGGGTCACCCCGCGCTTTTTGCCCCAATCCCAAAACTTCACCGCAAGCCCACAGATGCCGTCGCTTTGGACGGCTTCTGTGGGATGACGCGCGATTGCACAGATCACCCTTGGTCATCCCACGGAAGAAGTCGCTCCGAGCCGCGACTTCATCCGTGGGCTTGAAACGCATCCGAGCGATCACACTTTGAGCTTTTCACGCAAGCGGCGCATGGCCTCTTGAACGTTGGCCAGGCTGTTAAACGCGCTTAAGCGGAAGTAGCCCTCGCCCTGCGCCCCGAAGCCACTGCCGGGCGTGCCCACGACGTGGCATTCATTCAACAGTTTGTCGAAGAAGGCCCAACTTTTGAGTTCCTGACCGTTGACAGCCGGAGTCTTGAGCCAAACGTAAGGCGCGTTGACGCCGCCGTAAATCTTCAGGCCCAGTTCGCCCAGCGTGTCGCGGATCAGGCCAGCGTTGGTCATGTAGTGTTTGACCAAGGCCCGCACCTGAGCTTGGCCTTCGTCGCTATACACGGCCTCGGCCCCGCGTTGCACGATGTAGGACACGCCGTTGAACTTGGTCGTCTGACGCCGCGACCAAAGTCGATGCAAGTCGATGCGCTCGCCCCCCGGTGTCTTGCCTGTGACGGTCCTAGGCACCACCGCGAATCCGCAGCGGGTGCCGGTGAACCCGGCCGTCTTGCTGAAACTGCGAAACTCGATGGCCACGTCGCGGGCACCCGGAATCTCATAGATCGAGTGCGGCAGGTTCGGGTCGCCGATGAACGCTTCATAGGCCGCGTCAAAGAGTATCAAGGCATCATGTTGCTTGGCGTAATTGACCCATTTGGTGAGGCTGATGTGATCCATCGCCGCGCCGGTGGGATTGTTGGGCGAGCATAGATAGATCACATCGACTTTGACCCCCGGCGAGGGGAGTTGCGGGGCGAAGTCGTTGCCGGCGTTGGCGGGAAGATAGACCAGCCCCGCGTATTCGCCAGCCTCGTTGCCCGCGCCGGTGTGGCCCGCCATGACATTGGTATCAACGTACACCGGATAGACCGGATCGGTCACGGCGATTTTGTTGTCACTTCCGAGAATGTCAAGGATGTTGCCGGTGTCGCACTTGCTGCCGTCGGAGATGAAGATTTCATCGGCGGCGATGTCGCAGCCACGCTTCTGGAAGTCGTGGGCGGAGATCTTTTCGCGCAGGAACTCATAGCCCTGTTCCGGGCCGTAGCCGCGGAAAGTATCACGATTGCCCATTTCATCCACGGCCTTGTGCATGGCTTGGATGCAAGCCGCGGGCAGCGGTTCGGTTACATCGCCGATGCCCATGCGGATGATCTTGGCTTGGGGGTTGGCGTCGGCAAAAGCCTTGACCCGCCGACCAATCTCGGGGAAGAGGTAGCCGGCTTTGAGTTTGAGGTAGTTGTCGTTGATGGTGGGCATTGATGTTGGTTTTCTTTCATTAACCGCAGATGAACGCGGATAAACGCGGATAATACGTGGTCACAATTGATGCCCCAGTCTCTTGAACTCCAACTTTGGATTACCGAAATTGAGTATCAAACCGATGTGACGATTCATGGCTCGGAGATAATTGATGGTTTGCGCGTAATGGGTTGAATCAATCTGCTTGGCAATTTTCAATTCAAGAATCAATTCGTTTTCGACCAGAATGTCCACGGTGTAGTCGCCCACCACAGCACCATCATAAAACACATTCAACCTGCATTGTGTCTCACAAGCAATTCCTGATTTCCGCAACTCATGGGCCAGTGCGTTCTCATAAACCTTCTCCAAGAAACCGCATCCCAATGTGTTACTCACCGTCATGGCACAACCGATGACCCGCCGCGTGAGTTCATTGATGGTCTCAAGGTCATTGATCCGTTCGCATCGGCGTTCATCCGTGTTCATCTGCGGTTTCATCCTATTTTGGCCATCGCAAGTTCACGCGCCGCGTCCAGCGCTGCGGGGAGTTGGGTGGCATCCTTGCCGCCGGCTTGCGCCATGTCGGGTCGGCCACCGCCGCCGCCGCCGGTAATTTTGGCCACCTCGCGCACCCAGTCGCCGGCCTTCAATCCTTTCTTGACCAATTCGGGCGGCACGGAAGCCACGATCGCCACCTTGTCAGGAGCCGAGGCCCCCGCCAAGAGCAGCGCCGCTTCGGGTCGCTTCTTGCGAATCACGTCCATCGCGGCCCGCAGGGCATCGGCGTCCGCACCGACCAGTTCCGCCACGATCACCAGACCAGTCTGCTCGTCGGCGATCTTGCGGGCGTCCTCCACCACCGCGCCGGCGGCGTCCTTGCTCCGCTGCTTGTCGGCCTCCTTGACGATCTTCATCAACTCACCCAAGCCTTCGCGCAGTTCCAACCGCAGGGTCGCGGGCAGGGTCGCTTGGTTCATGGCGTCGGTGATGGCGGCGATCTCTTCGCCCAATCCCTCGGCCGGGGCACCGCGCAAATCCGACACGCGCTTGAGCAACTCCCCGCCGATGCCCCGCGCCTTTTTGGCACGCTGGCCAGTAATGGCTGTGAGGCGGCGCACGCCCTTACCCACCGCCTCTTCGCTCACAATGGCGAAGTGCTCCGCCAAACTCGTGCGCGGCAAGTGCGTCCCGCCGCAGAACTCGATGGACAGGTCGCTCCAACCTTCATGTTCCGGTTTGGCCAAGAGGTTTTCGACGGGTTGACCGATGCTGACGACCCGCACCCGTGTTGGATACTTTTCGCCAAAAACCGCCCGCAAACCGCGAATCTTCAACGCCTCTTCCTGACCCGCCACGACGCAATGCACGGGCAGGTCGGCTTCGATATCGGCGTTGACCTGAGCCTCTACTTTCGCCATTTGCTCCGGGCTGACCGAGGCGTTGTGGGAGAAGTCGAAACGCAGTTTTTCATCGTCCACCAGCGAGCCACGCTGGTCGGCTTGGGGATTGACGTGGCCACGCAGGGCGCGGTTCATCACGTGGGTGGTGGTGTGGTTGGCCATGATGCGACCGCGACGATCTGCGTCCACTTGCAGCGTCAACGCGTCACCGGCCTTGAATGAACCGGCCTCCACGCAGCCTTGGTGGAAATAGACATCGCCGACCTTGAAGGTGTCGTTGACCATGAATCGCGCGCCGTTGGCGGTGGTGAGGACGCCCCGGTCGCCAACCTGCCCGCCGGCCTCGGCGTAGAAAGGCGTCTGATCGACCACGGCAAAAGCCACCTTCTCCGGCCCCCCTCCCCCGGAAGTTCCACCCTCGCTGACCAGTTCGCCATCGTTGCCCTCGTGAATAATCGCCGCCAGTGTCCCCTTGCCCTCGGTGGCGTCGTAGCCGGTGAACTTGGTGACGGGCAGGCCGCCCTTCTGCACCACGTCGATGAGTTTGCCGCGCAGGTCGGCCCCTTGGCCCACGCCAGCGCGGCTCTGCTCCTGGGCCTGTTTCATCCGCTGGTTGAACCCCACGACATCGACCGCCATGCCCCGCTCCTGGGCCATGACCTGCGTCAGATCCAAGGGGAAGCCGAAGGTGTCGTGGAGCTTGAAGGCATCTTCGCCGGCGATGGTGTTGTTGGCGGCTTCACGGGCCGCGGCCTCGAAGAGCGCGATGCCGCGGTCGAGCGTGCGGGCAAAGCTGCGTTCTTCTTCGTGGATCAAGTCCGCGACCTTTTGCGGATCGCGGCGAAGCTCGGGGAATGCGTCACCCATCGCATCAGCCACGGCGGGCACGAGGCGATGCAGGAACGGCTCGTGCAATCCCAGCGTCTGCCAGCCGTGCCGCACCGCGCGGCGAAGGATGCGCCGCAGCACGTAGCCGCGACCCTCGTTGCCGGGCATCGCGCCATCAGTCAGGGCGAAGGTCAGCGTGCGGATGTGGTCGGCGATGACGCGGTAGGCGGTGTCGGTGTGGTCTTCAAGTTTCCCGCTGTAGGGTCGGGCCTTGGTGACCTCGGTGATGGCGGTGAAAATGGGGGTGAATACATCGGTGTCGTAATTGGAGGCCTTGTTTTGCAGGACGGAGCAGAGGCGTTCAAAGCCCATGCCAGTGTCCACATGGCGGGCCGGCAGGGGTGTGAGCAGGCCCGCTTGGTTACGGTTGAACTGGATAAAAACCAGGTTCCAGATTTCCATAACGCGGGCGTCCCCGGCGTTGACGAGCTTGCCGCCGGTCTTGTCGGGCGTGCGATCGACGTGGATTTCACTGCATGGTCCGCACGGCCCGGTGTCGCCCATTTCCCAGAAGTTGTCTTTCATGTTGCCCGGATGCACTCGCTCCGGTGGCAGGTATTGCAGCCAGAGTTTGCGGGCCTCGTCATCGGGTGGCAGGTCTTGTTCGGGATTGCCGCCGAAGTAGGTGGCGTGAAGGCGCGAAGCATCCATGCCCCAACGGGTGACGAGAAGTTCCCAGGCCCAGTCGATGGCCTCCTTTTTGAAGTAATCGCCGAAGGACCAGTTGCCCAGCATCTCGAAGAAGGTGTGGTGATAGGTGTCCTTGCCCACGTCTTCGAGGTCGTTGTGCTTGCCTCCGGCGCGGATGCACTTTTGCGTGTTGGCGGCGCGGGGATACGGCGGGGCCTGCGTCGCCAGGAAGTAGGGCTTGAACTGGTTCATGCCCGCGTTGGCAAACAGCAGCGTCGGGTCATCGTGAGGTACCACCGGCGAGGAAGGCACAAACGTGTGGCCGTGCTTCTCGACGAAGAAGTCGATGAACTGCTGACGAATCTGGCGGCTGGTGGGCATGGTCGTCCCTGTGCAACGGGGGTGTGCCAAGTCGTAATAAGCGACCAAGGCGTAGGTGGATATCAGTGTGCGCGGGGGGTGGCGCAAACGCGAGGAAAGTCGGCATTCTATGGGGTTACGGGACGGCGAGCCAATGACAAAAACCCGTCGCCCGATGTGTTACGCTTTGCTGGCGGTGGCGGGAGTGACCATTGACCGTGCCGGGGCGGACGCTTCGATTTTTAATCTTGGAGTTTGCGCCATGCCGCGGCCGACACCCAACATCATTTACATCGTGTGTCATGACTTGGGGCGGGAGTTGGGGTGTTATGGTCGGGGCATTGACACGCCCAACCTTGACGCTTTTGCCAAGAACGCAGTGCGTTTTGACCAGGCTTGTTGTAATTCCACGGCTTGCAGTCCTTCACGGGCCTGTGTGATGACGGGGCTGTATCCGCATCAAAGCGGCGTGATGGGCCTGTCGCACTTCGGCTGGTCGATGCCCCATGAGACGCCGAGCATCGTGGATTATTTCAACACTGATGGTCGTTACGAAACGATACACATCGGGCTGCAACATGAGCGCGGGTTGGACGGCGGGACGAACCACTATGCCTTGGATTTATGGTCGCGGCATCAGGACACATTCACCGAAATAGCCGTGGATAAGGCGCAGGCGTTTTTCGCGGCCCGAGCCGGGGCGGTGCGACCGATGTACGTCAACATCGGGCTGTTGGAGACGCACCCGGAGCGATGGGGCCCGCCGTATCAGCATGACCGCGCCCGACTCTACAAACCCTTTGAGCCTGAAGAACTAGCTTGGCCGAGGTATGTCAGTGGCCAAGAGAATGGTGACATGCTGCGGCGCTTCCAAGGGTCGATCCGCTACATGGATTTCCATCTCGGTCGGTTGCTCGACACGCTGGAGCAACTGGGGTACTTCGATAATTCGATCATCGTTTTCACCACCGATCACGGCCCGGCGCTTGGGCCGCGAACCAAGGGCACGCTTTACGAACCGGGCATCGGCATCACGCTGTTGATGCGCCCGCCGGGCGGCATGGGCGGCAAGGGCAAGGGCGACAAGCATCTGATTCAGAACATGGACATGACGCCGACGTTTCTTGAAGCGGCGGAGGTGGAGATTCCAGAGCGGATCGAGGGCCGGTCGTTTTGGCCCCTGCTGGCGGGTGGGACGTACCAGCCCCACGAGGCGATTTTCTGTCAGCGGAATTACCACGGCAGCCCCATCAGTGGCAACTACTACGACCCCATCCGCGCCTGTCGCACCGAGCGCTTGCTCTACATCGAAAATCATCAGCCGCACCAAGACCGCGATGAACGAGAGTTGTTTGATCTCGCCGTCGATCCGCACAGTCTGACCAACGTGATCGATCAACCGGCCCACCAACAGGATGCTGTGGACTTGTCGAAGCAGATTCAATCGTGGATGCAACGTACCGGCGATCCACTGCTCCACGGCCCAATCCCCGATCCACTGGCGAAATAGCAAAGCGCCCATCCACAGGAAACCGCATCATGGAAGCCACAGTCACGGCATTCGCCGCTCAAGGCGATGGCCAAGGCGACAGCACGCAGGCCTTTGGCCGGGCCGTGGAGCATGTTCACGCCCAAGGTGGCGGGCGACTCATCGTCCCTCCGGGGCGTTATCAACTCGGCGCGGTTCGACTGCTCGACGGGGTGGAACTGCATCTGCAACAAGGCTCACAACTCATCGCGTTGAAGGATGAGTCACTTTATCCCAAGGACGCTTGGGGCCGCGTGATCTGGGCCTTGGATTCGCGCAAGGTCGCCTTGACGGGCCGGGGTGAAATCGACTGCCAGGCGGTGTATCGGCGTGACCCCAAACGCGAGTTGCCCACCGAACCCTTCACCGCGCGGTCTTACGTCGGCGGAGCGTATCTGGGCGGGGGCGGGCCACGACCGGCCTTGTTTCATCGCTGCGATCAGGTTTGCGTCAGCGATGTGCTGCTGCGCAACACCGGCGAATGGACGCTCTATTTTCTGGCCTGCGACAACGTGCTGGCGCAAGGCGTCACCATCCGCAACTCCGCACACTCCCGTTGGAGCGATGGCATCGATGTCGAAAGCTGCGACCGCGTGCTGATCCAATACTGCGACATTGCCACCGGCGACGACGCTATTTCCATCAAGAGCGCCAAGCGCGGCACCAAGCGAACCTGTACCAACGTCACCATCCAAGACTGTCGGCTGGCGTCGGAAACCAATGGTCTGCGGCTGGGCACCGAGACGGCCATGAACATCCACAACATCCGCATGGAACGGTGCGTGATTTCCGCCTTGGAGGAGCCGGGGCCGGGACCGTTCACCGGCTTTGAACTGGGCATGACCGGCGGGGCTGAGCTGGCCAACATCGTCATGCGGGACTTGGACATCACCGATGCCCGCTGCCCGTTTATGGTTCGCCTGCAGCGTGGCCCGGAGTCCATCGAAAAGGGCCAACCCGGTTCCATTCGCAACGTGCTCATCGAGAACATCACCGCCCGCAATGGGGTTCACAAAACGCAGCCCGACATCACCGCTTCGGTCACGGGGCAGGTCGATTCGCTGGTGGAGAATGTGACGCTGCGCAACGTGACGCTCCACATCGTGGGCGGCAGCTCACCATCAACCACCCCGGTGGAGGAGCCGGACGGCGGTTTTGTTTCGCCCTATCGCTTTGGCCGCTTTCCCGCCAGCGGTTTGTATCTCCGCCACGCTCGCCGGGTGACGCTGGAGCATGTGAGCCTCCAATCCGCGTCGCCCGACGCCCGGCCCGCCTTGGCCAGGGAAAATGTGCCGGGGTTGCGGGGAGGCGTGGATGCGTGCTGAAAACTGGTCAAAGAATGAAGACCACAAAACAAGGCCATGAAGCACAACGCGATTGGAATGATTACGATACGGGCTTGATTCGTTTCCCGATGTCGAGACAGGCATGGCTTCGGTTTGTATTTATTTCCAAGTTCATCAGCCGCACCGGTTGCGCCGCTACAGCGTCTTCGACAGCGATGGCTCGTACTTTGACACCCAGCGCAACAGCGTCATTCTCGATAAGGTCGTGCGCAAGTGCTACCTGCCGGCTTCTCAACTGCTGCTGGAACTGGTGCGCAAGCACAAGGGCAACTTTCGTTTTGCCTTCAGCTTCACGGGGTTGATTCTCGATCAGCTTCGCCGCGAGCATCCCCAAACACTGGCCTTGATTCAGGAACTGGTCAAGACCGGCTGCGTCGAGATGCTGGGCGAAACCTTCCACCACAGCCTCGGCTCGATCTACAGCCCGGAAGACTTCATCGAGCAGATCGACCTGCACGCGGCCTTGGTCGAGGAACTTTTCGATGTCAAGCCGCGGGTGTTCCGCAATACGGAACTGATTTACAGCAACAAATTGGCTGATTTATTGGCGGAGATGGGCCGTTACAAAGGCGTGCTGACCGAAGGGGCAGACCATGTGTTGGCGGGTCGTTCGCCCAACGTGCTCTATCACCCGCCGGGGCATCCGGGGTTGAAACTGCTGCTGAAGAATTACCGCCTGTCGGATGACATCGCGTTTCGTTTTTCGGATCGGCAGTGGGATCAGTGGCCCTTGACGGCCGAGAAATACGCCCGCTGGCTGGGCCGCAATGAACCGGCCGGCGAGGTGCGAAACCTGTTCATGGACTTTGAGACCTTCGGCGAGCACCAGTGGGCCGACAGCGGCATTTTCGATTTTCTTAGCGCCCTGCCCGGGGCGATTCTCGCCGACCAGCGCCACGACTTCCGCACGCCCAGTGAGTGCATCGCCTCCTTCGCCGCGGCGGGGGAATACGATGTGCCGCACTTGATTAGTTGGGCCGACACCGAACGCGATGTTTCGGCCTGGCTGGGCAACGCCATGCAGTCCAACGCCCTGCGGGAAATCTACCGTCTCGAAGCGCCGATCAAAAACGCCGGTGACCCCGCCCTGCTCGAAGACTGGCGGCGACTGACCACCAGCGACCACTTCTACTACATGTGCACCAAGTACTTCGCCGACGGCCAGGTGCACGCCTACTTCAATCCATATGAATCGCCCTACGACTCGTTCATCAACTTCATGAACGTGCTCGACAGCCTGCGCACGCGGGTGGCGCGGCAGTTCTCTCCCTCGCTATAGCCCGACAACCCCGCCCAGCCCCGTGATGCCCAGGGGCTCGCGTGTAAAGAAGGGCTCGCCCGCGGGTCGACCGATCCGCGAGCCGAAGTAGGCCGTGCCG
>JBBRGB010000004.1:0-38444 GCA_038241095.1 Phycisphaerales bacterium | reverse complement strand
CATTCCCACCACTCCTGCTTGGGGACAGTGGCAGCAGCGATGTTCTGGCCACTCAGTGGATTCTGGGGCGTCAGGCGATGCTCTTGGCGGCTTCACCAACGGGCACTACTTACGCCAACGCCGAGGCGGTGACGGCGCACATGGCTCTGAGCGATGTGGCCGATCAGGAACTATCAGACATTACAGCGCAACTTGCTGGGGCAGGCAACTACGGCACCGAAGCGATGAAGTTCCTCTACTACGGTGTCAATCGGCTCAAGGTCAACCCCATGCCCAAGACTTACACAAGCGCCAGCATCGCGCAGATGCACCCTTCGCTCGTCGGCAACGTCAGCGACTTCATCGTCGAGTTCGCTGCCGACACTACTGGTGGCAACGCCAAGGAAGTTGATACCAGCAGTGGCAAAATCGTATGGCATGGTTCGCCCACCACCACAGTGAGTTATTCAGGGTACGGTTATAACCCACTCGTCGAAAACACGGCCACAAGCAAAACATACGTTTTTCGACATTCTGATACTGCTTCCCCGGCTGGCGACAATCCTTGGCCCTACCTGATTCGCATTCGCTACCGCATGCACGACTTCGCGGGCCGCGTTTCGGGGGGGATTGACACCACCACCAACAAGCCCATCGGAGGCCGATGGTTTGAGCACATTATCAAGGTGCCCCGCTAAATTGCCATGAACAAGGCTGTCCCGCCGCTTGAACATGATTGCCTCGAAAACCCGCCGACCGCCCCCCGGACTCTCCCCCTTGGGCCGCAACGGCCCGACTTACAGGAAAGGAGCAACATGATGAAACGCTCCCCGAATCAACAAACCGCACGCACAATCCACCGAGGGCTTACGCCCTGCGGCTCTGACGGCACCAGCAACCGAGGGCTTACGCCCGTCGGCTCTGACAATTCACACTGCAATGCCCCGCGTAAACGCGGCACCATCCTCATCCTTGTCGTCGTCATGCTGGCGCTGATGGCGCTGATGGGAACCGCCTACCTGCAAATCTCCCGCGTCACCCGTGAAGCCACCAAAGACGTCGGCGGCGACATCGACGTGGTGGCCGACTCCGTGGTGCAGATGCTCTTCCAGCAGACCGCCGAAGATGTCTTCCCCGCCTCGGGCGATCAGTTCGACCAGGCCGGCGGCGCGGGCAAAACCGTCGAACCCTTCGACTACCCCGGCAATGCCGCCAACTGGGGCGGAACCCAAGGCGAGTTCGACGACCTCTGGCTGGCGTCGACGGCACCGGTGGATGGCGGCCTCAACAACGACAGCTGGCCCCACATCACCAACCTCACGCAGAAGTACGTCACCGGCTGGAACAACGCCACCGTCAAGTTCGGCGCCGCCAGCCCGACCGACGCCGCCATGACCACGACCCAAGACACCAACCAGCTCTACAGCGACCCGCAACTGGTGGACGCCAGCGGTGACGGCGTGGGTGACAGCCGATGGTTCTTCCCGCCCATCAAGGCCATCCGCGGCATCGAGTATGTCGCGGCCCTCTACGTCGTGGACAACAGTTCCAAACTCAACGCCAACGTCGCCCTGTCGCAAGTCAACAGCGGCGGGACGTACAGCTACAGCGGCGCGGGCGGCGCGGCCAACGCCCCGCAGTGGTGGTACCCGGTGGAACTCGATCTGGGCCGGTTTGCCCGCTCGATCAACAACAGCGGCGGAGCCATGACGCAACTGACGAACATGCTCCGCTGGCGCATGGGCAGCGGCAGTGCCACCGTCCTCCCCAGCCCGTGGTACACCAACGCCGGTGACCCGCTGGTGCGTTCGCATTTCTGGTTCAACGGCGCTCGCACTTGGGGCAACTACAACTCCGGCACGCCCGCGAGCAACTACCGCCATTTCACCGACACCGATGAAATGGAACTCCGCTTCGGCAACGGCTTGAACACCGCCACGCAGACGCAGATTGAAAACACAACGGAAGGCGTGCCCACGTTGCTGCGGCACACCGTCACGGCTGAAACATCGTGGAGCACGGTAACGGGCATGGCCACGCTGGCAGACTGGTACAAACTCGACGCTCGCAAGCAGTTGACGGTGTTCAACGGTTCGGCCGTCTTCGCCCCCCGCCTGCCGGGTGATCCTGCGGGCCGTGTGCTCAAGGCCGACTTGAACCGCTTGGCTACACAGGCCAACAAAGGCCAACTCGCCGCCGAGGTGTTGAAGATCATCAACGCCGGCTCGTCGCCTATGGCCCTGCCGTCCGGCTTCACCACCGCTGCCGATTACGCCAACCAGATCGCCGCCAACATCATCGATTACGTGGACAATGATGTCCCCACCGACCCCGACGCCACCCTGGCACGCATCGGCGGCAACACGCTAACCAAGGTGGGCAACCGCTGGGGCTTTGAAGGCCTGCCGTTCATCGCCGAGGTTTACGTCCAGCGGCAATACACCTCGCGGATCATCGCCCCGGCCAACACTGATGTCATCTGGGAAGCCCAGCCTTCCGCTGCCAACAACAAAGCCGGTTTCGCCATCGAAATCCGCAACCCTCTTGCCCACCAGATTGACCTGCGCAACATCACCCTCTTAGTCGATGGCGCGTCTTGGGGCACGCTCGACACGCTGGTCCCCGCGAGCTTTGGGCGGGTGTATCTCAACAGTTATGAGGGCATCATCCTCTACCGCGCTTCGACGCCCGATGACGGCACGCGCAACGATGTGACGCCGCTGTTTGCCACCGGTGCCAATATCATCGCCGCGGCCAATCAACTCGTCATCAACACCGCCAACGATTGGCCCACGACCGATGGCGCGATCAATGTCGAACTGCGGGTCAAAGACACCACCGGCGACGATGTGCGTTACCAGGTGGTTCCCTCATGGGGCATGACCGCCGCCACCGCACCCATCGTCATCGCCTCGGGAACACCCGTGGCCAACGGCGTGGTGCGATACCGCCAATACGCCACGGTGGGCAACGGCAACAAGCTCAACGTCCTGGCCGTCACCGACCCCGGCAGCGCCGGCACGGGCCGAAAGTTCACACCCATCGACTACAATCCGCTTACCGACAGCGCCACGGGCACGGCATACCAAGGCACCAATGCCGAGCGATTGGGTCAGGACAACAAGACCAACACGCTTGACGGTCACGCTGGCCCCGCTGACATCCTCACCACCACCAACAACGAGCAGATCGTCATCAGCAACTTCGGCCAGTTCGGCCAAGTCGGCGAACTGGCGCACGTGGCTTTCATCGGCCCGCGCGACACCGGCAGCGGTGCAAACTCCGCAGAGCCGCTGCCCGAACGTTGGGGCAATCAAACCACCGCCGCGGCTTTCATGCTCAACTTCACCCTCACCGCCAACAAGGTCAACGCCACCGTCGATGCCTTGAACGTCACCCACGCGGCCATGTTCTTCGACCGCTTCACCACCATGGCCCCGACCGTATCCTTCACCGGCGATGTCGGCGATGGCCGCGACAACGATGGCGATGGCCAGACCGACGAGGCCGATGAGCAACTCGTGCCGGGCATGATCAACATCAACACCGTGACCGACGTATTACTGACCAAGGTGCTGCCGATTGCCGACAGCACACTTCGCGGGCAGACCATCGCCGCCATCCTGGACTACCGCGACAATCCCGCCGGGCGCACCGCTGGCTCCCGCGCCAACCCCGGCATCGCCAACATGGGCGAGCTTTACGACAGACTTCAAACCGCCCTGACCTCCGGCAGCCCCGGCGACACCAGCATGGTCGGCGGCGTGTGGGTGGACATGATCGGCCAGAACATGTCGCCCAACGGCACCGCCGACGGCGTCATCGACGACCGCGAAGAACAGGCCATGTTCGCCCGCTTCATGAACCAAGTCGCCTCGACCCGCAGCGATATCTTCACCGCCTACATCGTCGTCCACGGCTACCAGTCCGGCGCGTTTAACCAAGACCCCATCGAAGCCGCACGCTACATCGTGGTCTTCGACCGCTCCGGCATGACCAGCAACAGCGACCGCCCCCGAGTCATCGGTTACCAGCGGGTGAATTAACGAATGCGGACAACCATGCCCCCCACGGACACCGACTGCGTCTTCTGCAAGATCGTTGCGGGATTGATTCACTGCCACAAGCTGCTGGAAAACGAGCATGTGTTGGCGTTTCTGGACATCGGCCCGCTCTCGCCGGGGCACTGCTTGGTCATCCCCAAGGGCCACTGGGCCACGCTCGACGCCATGCCCGCCGAGGTGGCCGGGGCCTGTGGCTCGGTGTTGCCAACGCTTGCCAAAGCCGCGAGGAGCGCGGTGAACGCCAAGGCTTTCAACGTGCTGCAAAACAACGGCCCCGGCTCAGGCCAGGCCGTGCATCACGTCCACTTCCACATCATCCCCATCGACGGCGAACGCAAACTCCACTTCCAATGGACACCCGGCCAACTCGACCCAACCCAAGCCGCCCACCTCTGCCAAGCGATCACCAGACAACTCTGAAACTTACAGCACGCCCTTGGTGCTGGGCACTTCGTCACCGGTGATGGCCACCGCCTGCCGCAGCGCCCGTCCCAAGGCCTTGAAAATGGCCTCGGCGATGTGGTGGTAATTCTCCCCGGCCGGCACTTCCACGTGACAGTTGAAGCGCCCGTTGTGAACCAGGGCCGTGAGAAACTCGCGCACCAGTTGCGTGTCGAAGTTGCCGATCTTCCCCGCCGAGGCCGCGAAACCGGGATCGCGCACATCCATCACCAAGGCCGCCCTGCCCGACAGGTCGATGCTCACGCGAGCCAGTGCCTCGTCCATCGGCACGGAGGCGAAGCCGTAACGCTCGATGCCGCGCTTGTCGCCCAGCGCTTTTTCGAGGGCCTGCCCCAGGGCGATGCCGACGTCCTCAACCGTGTGGTGATCGTCGATCTGATAATCGCCCTTGGCCTTGACCTTGAGCAAGAGCCGCCCGTGCCGGGCCACATGATCGAGCATGTGGTCAAAGAACCCCACGCCCGTTTCGTTCTTGTACCCCTCTCCATCAAGATTAAGCTCGACACAAATGTCCGTCTCATTGGTCTTGCGTGTAATAGTGGCCGCGCGTGTCATCAATGGATTCCTTATTCAACCCCATAAAGAAAAAACGCCCGCACCCCGCTTGCGGTTTAGCGTCACCCCTTCACCCCCTCACCTTGTCACCCCTTCATCTCCCCACCCCCTCATCCCTCCAACCCCCTCAACAAAACCTCATTCTGCTCCACCGTCCCGATCGTGATCCGCAGTTTGTCGCGCAACCGATCCTGATCAAAGTATCGCACAAATATGTTCCCCGCCTTGAGCGATTCATAGATTTCCTTTGCACTCCGCGATCCAGCCGGGGGCGTCGCCAGCACAAAGTTGCTCTGGCTTTCGGGCACCACAAACCCGCGGCCACGCAATTCCATCGTCACCCGCTCCCGCTCGGCGATCACT
Source organism: Phycisphaerales bacterium (assembly GCA_038241095.1). Taxonomy (GTDB): domain Bacteria; phylum Planctomycetota; class Phycisphaerae; order Phycisphaerales; family Phycisphaeraceae; genus JBBDMX01. The sequence goes on along the minus strand of JBBRGB010000004.1, from coordinate 33,021 downwards.
TTTTCCCAAGTTTTGCGGGCCTCGTCCCGATGCTCCAGCGCCGCGGTGGCCGCGGCCTGCGCCAGGACATCGACGTTGTAACTGTCCCGCGCCTTGTGCAGGGCCGCGATGAGCCGGGGGTGGCCGATGCCGTAGCCAAAGCGCAGCCCGGCCAGCGAGTAGCCCTTGCTCAGCGTCCGCAGCAGCAGCACATTGTCCAGCGCCTCATCCCGCACTAGGGGCAGGGCATCCCGCGTGGCGAAATCAACATAGGCCTCGTCGATGAGCAACACGCAGCCCCCCCGCCGCAGCGTGGCCGCGATGCTTCGCAGCGTCGCCAGCGATTCGAGCCGACCTGAGGGGGCGTGGGGGTTGACAAGGATCGCCAACTTGCAGCCCGCTTGGACAACCCGGTCGGCGAAGTCGGCCGTGAGGCCAAAGTTGTCATCCAGCGGCACGCGCAACAGCGGCGTGTTGTGAATGTCGGCCAGCACGGGATAAAGCGAATAGCTCGGCTCCGCCATCGCCAGACCGCCGGCGGTTGTACCGCTTGGGGTCGAAGTGTCGGTCAATTCACCGCGGGGTTGGCAAAAGACGCCGATGACCATACGCAGCAGTTCATCCCCGCCGTTGGTGGCGATGATGTGTTCGGGCGTCACGCCATGAACCGCCGCCGCGACTTGGCGAAAGCGCAGCGCCGAAGGCTGTGGATAACGACGAAGCATCTCCCCCGTGACCCCCGCAATGGCCTTCAACACCGCATCGCAAGGCGGATAAGGATTCTCGTTGGTGTTGAGCTTGACGACCCCCCCGCCCCCGGCCCCCCCGGATGCGCCAGTCGTCGGCTGCTCCCCCGGCGCATAAGCCGCAAGCCGCCCAATATTGTCCCGTTCGTAACCCATAAGCCCCACATCTTCCCACCCCCGCGGCCAGTGGTCAAAATGACCGTCACACCCTTGGTTCAAAACATCAGTTACGACCCAAGACGTAAATCAGCACCGCCGCCGTCGTCGCCCCGACCGCGTTGAAGACCAGGTCCCAGCCGGTGTTGACGTAGCCGCCGACGTTGGTGTTGGCGACCAAGGTGGTCATGAACTCGATGACCTCGTTGGCGGCACCGAAGCCCATGCCAGCGGCGGTGACCAGCACCATCAGGCCCAAGGTCGGGCGCGGCGACTGCTCCGTTTGTAACGCAAGTTCTGATTCACACACAGCACCCTGTCGGGATGCTGTGTGGCACCGTTTCAGTGCGGCGGCGAGGCCTTGCCAGCAGACCCAGGTGGTGATGGCGAAGCCGTAGGCGTGGACGACTTGGTCGTACTTGAGCCAGTCGGGCTGGCCGTCGCCGGTGATGTTGATGGGCCAGAGCCAGAGGCTGTAAAAGACGCGGATGTCGCCGGCGATGGGCCACGTTGCGGGCACGGGCATCAGGCCGCCGACCATGTGCAGGAGGCCCCAGAGTGAAAGACAGGCCAGGGCGGGCGTGGTGAGATTCACGGCCCGATGCACGGCCCCGACCACGGCCATGAGTATGAAGGTCACGCCGAGGTAGATGACAAACTCGGTGTTGCCGGTCATCAAGGCGAAGGGGACGGCGGCCACGGCCCAGAGGAGGGTTGCTGCGATGATGATTAGGACGGAGGGACGGAGGCGGGGGGTTTGGGGATGGTTCATGAGAATGAGGGGGTGACACGGTGAGGGGGTGACAAGGTGACGCTAAACCGCAAGCGGTTTTTAAGCGGTTGGGGTGGTGGGAAAGTTTGAGGTGCTGGTTTCGTTGCGGTCGGCGGGTTCGATGTGAGCGGTTACGTTGGCTTGGCCAAGGGCTTGTTCGACGCGGTATTCGATGCGGCTGGCCAAGGCGTGGCCTTGGGCTACGGTCAGGTCCGCATCGACTTGCAGGTGCATGTCCACCCAGTGAAACGTGCCGTTGTGGCGGTGGCGGACTTTGTGGAAACCGTGGATGGCGTGGTGGCGGACTTCCTCTTGAAGGATGCCTTCGATGAGTTTTTGATCGTGCGGGTCGGTGCGATCCATGAGGCCATCGAGGGATTGTTTGAGCAGTCGGCCGGCGGTCATCACGATGACGAAACCGAGAACGAGCGCCATGATGGGGTCGAGTCGGAGGATGCCCGTCCATTGCACCAACAGCAGGCCGATGATTGCGCCGAGGGTGGAGCCGACGTCGGTCAACAGGTGCAGGCCATCGGCGATGAGCACGGGGCTGCGTGAGCGTTTGCCCATGACAAAGACGTAAATCGCCAAGCCCGCGTTGAGGAGGTTGACGCCCAAGAGCAGCCAAGCGCCGAGATCGGGGCGTGTGAGTTCGACGGGGGTGATGAGTCTGCGGACGCCGAAGCCAGCGATGACGATGCCGGCGGTGAGGACCATGGCGCCTTCGAGGCCCAGGGTGAGGAACTCAACCTTGCCGTGGCCGTAGGGATGCTCGGCGTCGGCGGGCCGATTCGCCAGCCAGATGCTGTAGAGCATGATGGCGGCGGCGGCGATGTTGATGATGGATTCCAGAGCGTCGGAGAGCACGGCCGCGGAGCCGGTGAGGACGAAGACACCCAGCTTCATGAGCATGATGACGATGCCCGCCAAGAGCGCGACGAGTCCCACGCGGCGGATGAGTCGGGCTTGAGGATGCGGTGCGGGGTCGGGCATGGGCTGTGGGTGATGGCTGAAAATTAAGAGGGATGGAACCGCGGATGAACGCTGATGAACGCGGATAAGAGGCGGAGATCGGATTCTTGGAAAACCAATGCGGGGAACAATCAATCAATAAACACGCGCTGCATGAATTGATTGAATTGAAAGTGTTTCATCCGCGTTCATCAGCGTTCATCAGCAGTTTCTTCAGGTATGAGTACCGACGGAACAGTCAGATTTTCAATGGGCGGCCGGTTAGCAGGTGGTGGGCTTGGAGATATTTGTCCATCGTGGCCTTTACGATTTCATCGGGCAGCTTTGGCCCCGGTGAAGTTTTGTGCCACTGGCCGGCGTCCACGAGGTCTTGGAGGTAATTGCGGACGAACTGCTTGTCGAAGCTGGGCTGGTCGCGGCCAGGCTCGTACTGATCCGCAGGCCAGAAGCGGGAACTGTCGGGGGTCATGACTTCGTCGATGAGGATGGGCGTGGCCTCGTCGCCGCGGTGGTCGTCGAGGGGGATGCCGAACTCGAACTTGGTGTCCGCCAGGATGATACCCTTGGCCGCGGCGTGGTCATGGCCCATCTGATAAACCGCCAGCGACATGTCGCGCAGTTGATGCGCCAAGTCGTCGCCGATGATTTCGCAGGTGCGTTCAAAGGAGATGTTTTCATCGTGGCCGGTGGCGGCCTTGGTGGCGGGGGTAAAGATCGGTTGGGGAAGTTTGTCGCATTGTCGCAGGCCGTAGGGCAGGGGCACGCCGCAGACGGTTTGCGAGCGTTGGTACTCTGCCCAACCGGAGCCGGCGAGGTAGCCGCGAACGACGCACTCGATGGGCACGACATGGCAGCGGCGACCGATCATCACCCGGCCACGCAGGCTGGCGATTTGGGCCGCGTCCAGCCCCGCGATGTCGCCCGGTTCGGTGCTCAGCAGATGATGCGACAGACGCCCGCCGAGCTTGGCCGCGACCAGGTCGAACCAGAAGCGGCTGAGTTGCGTCAGCACGATCCCCTTGCCGGCCACGGGCGTCGGCATCACCACGTCAAAGGCGCTAAGTCGATCCGTGGCGACCATAACCACCACCTCGCGTTTGTCGTGGAGCAGGCCATCGTAAACATCGCGCACCTTCCCTTGGCGTCGATTGTGCAGCGGAAGGTCGGTGTGCATCAGAGGCGTGGGCATGGGGGATCGCTTGGATTGGTTGAAGTGAATGGTGGGATTCAAGCGGGCGAAAGCGAGGCCTCTTCTTGATCAATGGTCATAATCATGCTGATTTTCAATTCCTCTTCGGGCTTGAAGGTCTGTCCGATGATGCGCCAGACCAAGTCCTGACGTTCGGATGGTTGTAGGGCTTTGAACTTCGGAGCGACCACCGCCACGCGATGCAATTTCGTGCCGGGGATTTTTCGCACCTCGACTCGTGCCGGGATGCCTGCGGTTTTCAAGCCGGTGGTCAGCGAAGATCGAACACGGTTGGAAAACGCGGAGGATGATTTTATCTGAGCCATGATTTAAGCTCCTCAATTTGAAGCAGAAACTTGCGGGCTTCCATCATCGTAGCCGTCCTTGGCGAGTATCGCGCAAAGACCGTCCATTCACCGCAGAGAGCGCGCAAACTGCGTGTGAGCCGACCGGATGAATCCTTTGACGAAATAGATTGCAGCACGTCGGGCAACTCTTCGAGAATCGACGCCAAGTCATGCCAGCGATAACACAGGTCATAACGGCGATGATCATGACGCGACCAGTTGGCCCGCCGCCCAGGAGACAAGAGCATGGCGTAACGCTCCATTAATTTGGCTTTCAAGAGACATTCAAGCACGAATCCCCCAAGATACAGCACACCGTTGGCGTGCCTGTTCCACCCGCTGTCGCAGAGATACCGCGCATCGTCAAACCTGCGCTCCGCAACGGTGCGAAGTTGCGTGGGTTTCAGCGAGATGCGTTCAAAGATGCTCGGCATGGAACACCGTTAAAACTGTCGCAGGAAGCGGGTGTCGTTTTCGAAGAGCAGGCGGATGTCTTGGATGTTGTTCTTGCGCATGGCCAGGCGTTCAATCCCAAGGCCAAAGGCGAAGCCGGACCACTCTTCGGGGTCGTAGCCCACGGCCTCAAACACGGCGGGATCGACCATGCCGCAGCCGCCGATTTCCATCCACTGCATCTTGCCCTGCAACTCGATCTTCACATAAAGCTCGGCGCTCGGCTCGGTGAAGGGGAAGTAGCTGGGTACCATGCGGACATCGGCCTCCGGGCCAAACATGGCGTGGGCGAACTGGTAAAGCGTGGTCTTCAAATCGACCATGCTCACCTTGCGATCGACGTACAAGCCTTCGACCTGATGGAACATCGAATAGTGCGTGGCGTCGTGTTCATCTGGGCGATACACACGACCCATCGCCACGACGCGCACAGGAGGCTTGGTCTTCTCCATCACGCGAATCTGAATGGTGCTCGTCTGCGAGCGAAGCATGTGACCACTGGTGGAATGTGCTCCTTCCGTGGCGCGTGCGGTGAACATGCCGGGGTCGAGGTAGAAGTTGTCGTTGGGATCGCGGGCCGGGTGGTCACGCGGGATGTTCAGGGCGTCGAAGTTGTGCCACTCGTCTTCAATCTCCGGCCCGGTGGCGACATCGAAGCCCATGCGGCCAAAGACGTCGATGAGTTGGTCGATGGTCTGCGAGATGATGTGCGTGCGACCCATCCGTGGCGAAGCGGGCGGTTCGGTGACATCGATCAGCGGCCCGGCGGCGCGGGGCTTGACGGTGCCCAACTCGGCTTTGCGGGCGTCGAAGTCGGCTTGGATGCGTTGGCGCAGCTCGTTGGCACGCTTGCCGAAGGCAGGCTTGTCGGCGGGAGGCACATCCTTGAGCAGGGCCATGAGGTCTTTGACGGCGTTGCGCTGGCCCAGGTATTTGATGCGGAAGGCTTCGAGGTCCTCGGCGGTCGTGACGGCCGCGAGGTCTTGGCGGGATTGTTCATCGAGTTGGTCAATGCGTGCAAGCATGGCGGTTAGGATACCGCAAAAGCCGCGCCCGATGGATGCCGCGACAGTCTGCGATTCGGCGCGGGGCGCGGCTTGTCAGCCAAGGGGTCAACCGTTAAGATGCCCCGGCATTATTGGAGATTTCGCAGCCGTGGAACAGGTGCTTTCAATCGCCATTTTCGTCGCCTTCGGGCTGGTCTTCGTGCTAGCGCCGCTGCTCATTGGACGGCTGGTGCGGCCGCGGCATCCCAATGCCCAGAAGCGCGAGATTTATGAATGCGGTGAGCCGGCCGTGGGATCGAGCTGGGTGCAATTTGACTTGCGTTTTTACATCGTGGCCCTGTTCTACCTGGTCTTCGATGTGGAAGTGGCGTTGATCTATCCGTGGGCGGTGGTGTACCGCGACTTCCCCGCCACGGCCCTGCTGCTGGGCCTGCCGTTTTTGCTCATCGTCATCATCGGCTTCGTTTACGAGTGGTATTCGGGCAGCTTGGACTGGGTTCGCGGCAGCGTCGGCACCTCGATCAAGGGAACACATGGCGTGAACATGGCGGCGCTTTCCCGGCGTGATCCTGAAATCCTGGAAGCCCAAACGGTCCACCCCGGCGCTGGCCCCGATGCGGCCATGACCGCGTCAGGCACGAGTTTCCTGCCCTGAAATCCACTCCCCTTTTATCACCATTTTTCACCCTCGTGACCACCCACGCATATCGAAAACCCTCACGCCAAAGGCCCCCATCATGAGCGAACCGCATCGCTTCAAGTCCATTCTGCTCTTCGGCGCGCCCGGCGCCGGCAAAGGCACGCAGGGCAAAATCCTCGGCTCCGTGCCGGGCTTTTATCACTTCGCCTGCGGGGATGTGTTTCGCTCCATCGACATCGCCTCGCCCTTGGGCAAGGTGTTTTACGAGCACAGTTCGCGGGGCGAACTGGTGCCTGATGAAGTAACCATCAAGATGTGGGCCCAGAACATCCAAGCCCGTACCGTGCTGGGTGCCTACAAGCCGCGAATCGATTTGCTGGTGCTTGATGGCATTCCCCGCACGGTTAAACAGGCCGAACTGCTGGATGAATACATCGAGGTGTTGGTGGTGGTTCACTTGGTGTGCAACAACGAGGCGGCCATGTTCGAACGTTTGCGCAAGCGGGCGTTGAAGGAAAACCGTTACGACGACGCTGATGAAAGAGTGATTCGTCGGCGTTGGGCGGTGTATGAGGCCGAGACGCGGCCGGTGTTGAACTATTATCCCAAAGACAAGATTGTCGAAGTGGATTCGATGGGTTCGCCCGGCGCGGTGTTGCGGGATGTGCTGGACTATGCGGTGCCCGCGCAGGAGCAGCACTTCCACGCCGTCGATGTGTGAGACGTGCCTTCCCCAGTGCGGTCGTCGGGCTTGATTTCGCAGCCTTTGGTGATGTTGACTACCGCTGGCGGACGGATAAACCATGAGCACCGAAAATCCATCCTCCGGGCCAACCTGGCGGCATGTGCTTTATCTTGTGCTGGGCGTCACCGTCGCGCGAATCGTCTGGCTTATTTTCCTAAGCCCTTACGAACTGACCTACGACGAAGCCCAATACTGGGAGTGGTCGCGGCGGCTTTCGCTTTCCTATTACAGCAAAGGCCCCGGCATCGCCTGGACCATCGCTGCATTCACCCGCACGCTGGGCCACAGCGAATGGACGGTGCGACTGGCTTCACCCCTCTTCTCGATGATCGGCGCTCTGGCGGTCGGACGACTGGCGTTGAACATTACCCGCGGCAGCCACCGGGCCGCCCTCTATGCCGTGGCCTGTTTCCTGCTCATCCCCATCTACCAGATCATGGCCCTGGGCATGAGCATCGACGGCCCGCTGCTGGCGTGCTGGGCCGTGTCGCTCTGGGCGGCTTGGCATCTCTTTGACAACCTTGAACATCAGCGTGATCGCCTAGCCCCTTGGCTGGCGCTGTCCTTGGCCTTGGGCGTCGGCTTCCTTTTCAAATACACCATGGCCCTGCTCATCCCCGGCTTGATCCTCCATGCCATCTTGCGTACCAGGCACCTGCACGCCAGTCGGCAAACCCTTTTGCGCCTCCTGACCGCCCTCATGCTTTTGCTTCTGTGCATCAGTCCGGTGATCATCTGGAACCACCAACACGACTGGCCCACCACCCGCCACCTGCTGGGCCACCTTGGCGTGTCGGGAGGCGACGTTCCACCCCAGCGCGTCCAATCTTGGTATGCCCCGGTGCTTTGGGTGCTGGACTTTTGGGGAGCGCAACTGCTGGCCATCGGCCCCATGCTGGCGCTTTTCATCATGGCCGCCCGCCGCGTATTTAAGGAACGCTGGCAACACGGTGAACACTGGCCCGGTCGCCTTCTGCTGCTCAACAGCGCCTGGCCCATTCTGCTCTTCTACCTGCTCACTGCCCTGATGCACCGCACCGAGGGCAACTGGCCCATCGCCGCCTACGTGGGCCTCACCGCGCTGGCCGGCGAATACTTGGCCCTCGAAATGCCGCGTCGCGCCGGATTGGTGCGGGAGTGGTTTGCACTGCCCAAGCCACGGCCCCGTCGCGGCATCCTTCTGCGACGCCCCGAAACCGCATGGCAGTTCGCCTGGCACTGGGCCTTGGGCTTTGGCATCGGCACGGCGGTCATCCTGGCCTCCATGCCCGCGTTGGCGCATGTGCCAGTCCTAGGCCGACTCGTTCCCATCAGCCGCGTCACAGGCTGGCGCCAAAACGCTGTCATCGTCGAAGAACAGGCCCGCCTCATCGAGAAGCGAACCGGCGTCCGACCTTGGATTGCCGCGGCCAACTACGGCACAGCGAGTCAACTGGCTTTCTACATGCCACCCCACGCCGACGGCTCGCACTGGATCGTACACAGCGCCTCGGCCTACTTGAACGGCCGGCCCAGTTCCCACGACTTCTTTGCCGATATCGACCTGCGTTCACCCGATTTGCATGACCGTCCCGCACTGTTTCTCGATTACGAAAGCGACCTCTGGCGACAACGATTTATCTTCCAACGCATCACGGAAATCGCCACCCTCGCACCACGAACGCCGGGCGGTGAGACGTTGAAGCTTTACTTGGCGACAGGCTATCGCGGACCACGGGAGCCGCGGTGAACGTCACGACAGGCGCTCACCGCTACAATGCCGCCGATGCACGAGTTCGAGCTGCTCAAACACGTTTACAGCGCCAACGCGGCCCTGCCGAGGACGGTGAGCATCCCACCGGGCGATGACATGGGAGGCTTGCGGCTGCCCCCCGTCGCGGCCGGGTCGGCCAATGAAATCCTGGTAACCGTCGATCAGATCCTCGATGGCGTTCACATTGATGCCGCCCGCACACCTTTGGAAAAAATCGCACGCAAGGCCATCACCCGCAACCTTTCGGATGTCGCGGCCATGGCGGCCCTGCCTTTGGGCGCGGTGGTGGCGGTGGCGCTGCCCCGCAACTTCGGAGCCGACCGCGCCACGATGCTGTTTGACCACCTTCGCCAAGTTGCCGCCCACTACGACTGCCCGCTCATCGGAGGCGACATCAGCATGTGGGATCATCCCCTGCTCATGAGTGTCACCGTGCTGGCCACCCGCGCCGGCATCGAACCGATGCTTCGTCGCGGCGCCAAGGTCGGCGATGTCATCTGCGTCACCGGCCATCTCGGTGGTTCCACGCTCACCGTTGACGGCTGTACGCACCACTTGGATTTCGAGCCGCGTCTGTCGCTGGCACGCAAACTCGCCGGTGATCCCGAACGACGTCCCCATTGCATGATCGACTTGAGCGACGGTCTGGCGCGTGACGTGGGCCACCTTTGTGACGCTGGTGAAGATGGCGGGGTCAGCGCCTTGCTTTGGGCCGACAAACTCCCCGTCAGTCGCGCCGCCCACGCCGCCTCGCACAGCGATCGGGTTTCACCGTGGTGGCACGCCTTGAGCGATGGCGAGGACTACGAGCTTTGCTTCACCGTCAGCGCCCATCAGGCCGAAACCTCGCTTCCTGCGGCCATCGACGGCGTGCCCATCACGCAAGTCGGCATCATGACCCAGGCCAACGGCAAGCCCGGCGTTTCCGTGCAAATGCCCAACGGCGATATCATGCCCGCCGACGACGCGGGTTGGGAACATCATGGCCAATGAACCTTCTGACAACATGGTCTGGCGCGGCCACTCCACCAGTGTTGAAACGACCCTGACGCTGGGCGACACGCTGGCTTCACAGTTGCGAGGCGGCGATGTCATCGCGCTCGTCGGCGAACTCGGCGCGGGCAAAACGCAACTTGTGCGTGGCTTGGCGCGGGGCATGGGCATCAACGATGCCGCCGTCGCCAGCCCCACTTTCGTCATGGTGCAGGAACACGCGCCAGTGATGACCAAAGCGGGCGACGCCAAACGATCCGGCGAATGTGAAAAACCCGTCTTGGTTCATATCGACGCCTATCGCATCCGCAGCCTCGATGAACTCGAAAGCATCGGCTGGGACGCCGAGCATGGCGATGTGCTTTCAGACATGCGCCGCGGCGCGGTGGTGGTTGTCGAATGGGCCGACCGACTGGCGGACATGCTGGCCCAAGATTATCTGGAAGTGCGGCTGTCGCACGTGGACAGGCACAGCCGCGATATTGAAGTCCGCGGCCACGGCGCGTGGCAAGCGCGCCTGCCCGCCTTGTTCACCGCGATGAATCAATCATGCCCTCCCCCCGCCGAGGACGAAGTGAAAGCCGCGCTGCTCGCAGGCCTCCCCCCCACCGCTCTTGACGCCGTGACCGATGCCGCCGCGGCCCCGGTCGTCAAATGCCCCATCTGCGAAAAACCCGTCACCCGTGACGCCCCGCGATTCCCCTTCTGCTCCGACCGCTGCCGCACCATCGACTTGGGCAAATGGCTCGGTGGCGATTACCTCATCAGCCGGGCCGTGGAAGAACAGGATTTGGATGAGGAATGATAAGAAGGCTTGAGGCTTGAGGCTTGAATCTCAAGACTCAAGACTCAAGACTCAAGACTTTTCCTCGTCCACCTGCGGTGAAACACCGTAGATCACGAAGCTGTGGCTCACCGGCTCGAAACCGTGCTTCTCGCAGATGCGGTCGCGGATGGCCGTCAACTCATCGCTGGAAAACTCGATGATGCGGTTGCTCTCCAGGCAGACCAGATGCCCCTTGGGTTCCTTGTTGATCGACAGGCGATAGTGCGACTGCCTGCTGTCGATGAGCACCTCGGTGATTAGCCCCGCTTCGAGCAAATGTTTGAGCGTGCGATAAATCGTGGCCTTGCTGACCCGATGCCCCGCGGCCCGTATTTCAAAAAGCAACTCGTCAGCCTCAAACACTCCGTGCTTGGTCAGCACCACATCCAGCGTCTTGGCACGCTCGGGCGTGAACTTCAACCCCCGCTTTTTCAAGAACCGCCGAAAGATGGCGCACATGGGCAGATGAATCGGCTGATCGATAACGGAGGCGGGAACGGCGTTAGGCATGGCGTTTCCATTCTACACCGCAAACGCGGGTTTCTTCATCCACCGTGACCGTGAATCTCACTCAAGGCTTGTTCATAGACCCGCTCGATGGCGGCGACCATGTTGCGGCTGTCGAAACGCCCGCGGGCAAAAGCACGACCCTGATTCGCCAACCGGTTCCGCAGAGGTACATCACACAACAACCGATCCACGGCGGCGGACAGCGTGGCACGGTCACCGGCGGGAACCAGCAGACCCGTTTCATCATCCCGGCAAACTTCCCCGATGCCCCCGGCGTCATAGCCCACCACCGCCACGCCCGCCAATAGAGCCTGCACCATCGTGCGCGGCTGGCCCTCCTGATATGACGGCAAGGCATGAACATCCATCGCCGAAAGCAGCGAGGGAATCCGCGCCGGCTCAACCAAGCCCGTGAAGATCACTCGCTTCTCCAAGCCCGGCGTGGCCGCGACACGCTTCTCCAAAGCGGCGCGATGCCACCCGCCCCCGACGATCAGCAAGCGCAAATCGTGATGCCTTTCCAACAAGTCTGGCAATATGTCCAGCAGATCATCCTGCCCTTTCAAGCGATCCAGCCGGGCCACGATGCCCAGCACGGGGGCGTCAAGTGGGATGCCCAATTCCTTTCGTGTCGTTGGGCGTGTATCGGGTGGCACCGCAAAAGCGTCCACATCCATGCCGCTGGGGATGACGCCGAATTGTTCAGGCCGACCGATGTCGTGGGCGGCGAAGGCCTCGCACATGGCTTGGGTGACACCGATGATCTTGTGGCAACGACGAGCGGCGAAACGCTCGGCGACGATGTAAGCGTGGTTGATGACCCCCGGTTGTTGATCGTGAAACGGAAGGCCGTGAACGGTGTGAATAACGGCCGGTAAGTTCGGCCTACGTTCGCGCCATGCCGCCGCCCGGCCGAGGATGCCCGCCTTGCTCGAATGGGTGTGAACCACATCAGGCTTGATCCCGCGGATCAAGCGCCGCAGGGCCGCGTAACAGAAGAGATCATGCCCCGGCAGCACCGCCCGTCGCAGGGAGGCCACCTCGTGCAACGTCGCCCCGCTTTTTCTCGCTTCATTGAGCAGTGACCCTTCCGGGCCATAGATCGGGCCGAACGCCAGATGCACATCATGCCCCGCCCGCACCTGCGCGGCACATGACAACACCGTGTTCTGCTGCGCCCCGCCCAGAATCAGCCGGGTGATGATGTGCAAGATTTTCACGCCCGCCCCCCGCTCGCTTCCATTCCCGCGGCCTCAGTCTCATCCACCGCATCGCCCGCGTAGCGAATCCACTCCAGCCAAAGCCCCTCCGGTGGAAGCGTCGGCCCGGCCAAGCGGCGATCACAACCGGTGAGCATGGCATCCATCTCTTGCGGCTCCATCGCCCCCCGCCCCACTTCCAGCAACGTCCCGGCCAGAATGCGCACCATGTTGTAGAGAAAGCCACTGCCGCTGACGACAATGTGGACTTCCTCATTGGCGACATCGCGCGACACCGCGCAGGAGAAAATGGTGCGAACGTTGGTCTGTCGCGGGCTGCCCATGCCCGCCAGGGAGGTGAAGTCGTGCTCGCCTTCCAGTCGTTTGGCCGCGGCGTTCATGGCTTCGACATCCAGCGGCCACCAGCAGTGATAGACGTAGTTGCGCCGATGCAGCGGCCGGGCTGAACTGTTGAAGATACGGTAGCGGTACTGCTTGCTGACCGCCCCGCCGATGGCCTGGAAATCCGGCGCGGCCACAACCGCCGTGCGCACTTCCATGTCCGGGGGCAGGCGACTGTTGATCGCCGCGGCCATGTTGGAAATCGGGATTCGCGTGGCGGCGTCAAACTGAGCGGTCTGGCCCAAGGCATGAACCCCGGCATCGGTGCGACTGGCGCCCACCAGCGTCACCGGCTGCTTCGTCGCCCGCGCCGCGGCCTCCTCCAGCACCCCCTGGGCCGTGCGCAACCATTCCCCGCTCGACGGCAACTTCTGCTTCTGCCAGCCGTGAAACAGGGTGCCATCGTAGGCCACCGTCAAGCGATAGCGCAAACGCACCGGCTCAGGTTTGTCAGGGGTCAGTTCGTCCACATCTTGCCCATAAACGGGCCATTCTAACGGGTTGAAGCATGGAACAGTGGTGGTATTTTGAAGCCTTGAAAAATATTTAACTAAAAAGCTTCTATTTTCAAGCTCCATCAGTTATACTGGCGTCACAATCGGAAATGGGGGGGCCATGTCACGGACGGGCGACCCCATTAACCACACTTGCCACTCACGGAGGCTCCAATGTTGACACGCAAACTCACCGCCCTGACCCTCGGAACCCTCACCTTGGCGGTCGGCGCTTCCAGCGCCTCGGCCATCAATATCGTCTTTGACTACCGCTACGACAGCGCTGGGTTCTTTGACACCGGCACGAGCAACGGCGCTCTGGCACGGGCCTCACTGGAAGCCGCTGGCTCGTTCTTCTCGACGTTGATCCTAGACAGTCTCGACGCCATTCCTTACGCCGATCCCACCACGCCCGGCGGAAGCAACACGCCGGTCTGGCGCCAGGTCATCAAACTGCCCAGCACCGGTGCCAGCTACAGCATCAGTTCCGCCGCCAACGCCGGCCAAGACGGCTTAGGCGCGGCCGACGAATACCGCGACATCCAAATCGCCGCCGATGAGTACCTCATTTACGCCGGCGGCAGCGCCATCGCCGGTTCCACCGCGGGCATCGGCGGCACCGGGGTCTCCTACTTCGGCGGAGCCCCTTTCAACGCCAACGTTGCCCAGCGCGGCAAACCCACCGGCGAGTATTCCACCTGGGGAGGCTACATCCTCATGGATAACGACGACACCACTTGGCATTACGATCACACCACCAGCGTTGCAAGTGGGAAAACCGACCTCTACTCCGTCGCCCTGCACGAACTGGGCCACGTCTTGGGCCTAAACACCAGCGCCACCGAGTTCACCGATTACCGCTCCGGCGCGACTTGGACCGGCCCGGAAGCCTTGGCGGCTTGGAACGCCGACAACGGCACCAGCCTCACCAGCATCCCCTTGGAAAGCGCCAGCAACACCCACTGGAAAAACGGGGCCGTGTTCTCCAACATCTGGGGCACCAGCACCTCGCAGGAAGCGGCGATGGACCCCAGCATCACCACCGGCACGCGGAAGTTGTTTACCAATGTCGATGTGTACGAATTGGCGGACATCGGCTGGACGATCCCCGAGCCGACCTCGCTGGCCATGCTGAGCCTGGCGGGCCTGCTGGTTCTCCGTCGCCGCCGCGTGGCCTGAGGTTACAACAACGTTTCCGCTCTGAGCCGATCGTCCGGGCCGTCCGTCCGAGCCGCAAGGCGTGAGCCTGCGGACGAACTTCACCGTGCCCCGGTACGTCTGTGATTTTCGTGTGTCAGTGGCACACCGACCGGGGGCTTACGCCCCTCGGCTCAGACAAGGCAACGCGGGCCTGCGTCCTTCGGCTCCAACAATACTTGCGATTTGACGACGCTTCAAGAAGAGGTCAATCTATCGCTTGGATTGATCGCGGCATCAATCAGCACAGGGGCACCCTCTCACGAAAGGTCTTGACATGAGCAGCATTCCTCCCGGCCAACCTTACTCCGCCACACCCGCCACCGGCAACGCGGCGCAAAAGGTCAATGGCCCGGCCATCGGTCTGATGATCACCGCCGGCGTAGGCGCGGCTTTCCAAGTTATTGTTTTGCTCCTGAACATTTTGAACGCCGGCGCTGGCGCGGCCACGGGCGGGCAAGAGGGCATGATCACCATGCTCAGCGGTGGCGTGGGCATCGTGTTCAACATCATCGGCCTAATCGTGGCCGTGGTGGTCTTTTTGGGCGCGATGAAAATGAAGGCCCTGCAAAGCTACAACTTCGCCATGGCCGCCTCCATCCTGGCGATGATTCCCTGTGTCAGCCCCTGCTGCCTGGCGGGACTGCCCATCGGCATCTGGGCCATCGTCATGCTCGTCAAGCCCGAAGTCAAGGCCGCGTTCCGTTAAACCGCAAGCGGGGTTCGATGGGCAAGACTTGTCGAAATATTTAGCCCCCGGCAGCTCGGAGCCGGGGGCCAGAGGGGTGGTGTTTTTTTCGACGCGGATACATGACACCCCACGTCCGCGGACGTGGGGTTTTTCACATCGAACGTGAAATCATTGCGACGAAGCATCGTCCGTGAATTTCATGTTCCGGGACGAAGGATGATGCGTAGGACGCTTGCGATTGGTGCGCTACCCGTGGCCCCCGGCTCATAGCCGCCGGGGGCTAAATATTTGCGCGGGGTCGGGCTACTGATTCGGCAGGCCGGTGAAGGGGCTGGTTTGGGCTTCGTGCGTGGTGGCGGGCACGGCGTCGTTCCAGCTTCGCGTCATGTAGTCGCCAAAGGTCAGGCCAAAGAGAATCGCCAGCCAAAGCAGGCCCGCGCCGGCGAAGATCCATGTCAGCTTGCTGGCGTGTTTAACGTGCATGAAAAAGAGCACCACCAGCACGGCCTTGGTTGTGGCGATGGCCATGGCGATGACCGGGCCAAACGGCCCCAGGGTGCGAAAGGCGATGTCCACGGTGGCGAAGAGCAGAATCAGCAGCAGGGCGAAGACCACGAAGTAGGCCATGCTGATGCCGCCGACCTCTTGCATCTCTTGGTGCGGCTTGCCGTGGGGATGATCCGCGTCGTTGCCGTGTGTGGGGGAGGCGTGTTGGCTCATGAGGAACGGTCCATGAGATAGAGCAGTGGGAAGAGGTATATCCAGACGATATCGACGAAGTGCCAGTAGAGGCCGGTCATTTCGACGAAGTTGGAACCGTCGCCCAAGCACTGGCCCTTGGACACGCGGAAAACCAGCCAGAGGATTACGCCGGCACCGATGATCATGTGTACGGCATGAAGGCCCGTGAGGGTGAAGTAATAGCCGTAGAAAAGCTGGGTGCGGGTTTGGAAGGCGGGCAGGGCCGAGGCGTTGAGTTCACCATTGGCGGTCAGTACGCCGGCCCTGGTCATCAGCCGCGTCTCGGCTTCATCGGGGTGGTGTTGCCAAGGCTCGAAGTTGTAGGAAGCGCCGGGGACAAGGTGGTGGTTCCACTTGGTGGAGTATTCGTAGGCCTTGACGCCCAGAAAGGCCGTGCCCAGAAAGACGGTCAACAGCAGCATGAGCATGGTCATTTTGCGGTTGGCGACGCGGGCGAAATGCACGGCCAGCGCCATCGACAAACTGCTGCACAAAAGCACGGTGGTGTTCATCGTGCCGACCTGCCAGTCGAGCTGACGGGCGGCGATGTCGAAGGCCACGGGGTACATGGTGGTGCTGACCACGAAGGCCACCAGCAGGCCACCAAAGAACATGATTTCGGTGGCGAGGAAGGCCCACATGCCCAGGGTGTGGGCTTCGTGCTGCTGTTGCAGGTCGTCAAAGTGGTGCGCCAAGGCCGGGTTGGCGTGGGCGTGCACCGCTTGGCCGGGGTCGGCGGAACCGGGGTCGCCCGGAACCTTGGGGGCGGAGGTTGATGAGAGGCTGGAGCTACTCATACGGTTTGGCCTCCCTGCGGGTGAATGACGTCAAACTCTTCATCGTCCTCCACGTCGTAGGCATACGGCGGCTCGGTGACGACGGGCGTTTTGTCAAAGTTGAAAGTGGGCGGTGGCGAAGTCGTCTGCCACTCCAAACCCGTGGCACGCCAGGGATTGTTCCCCGCGCGTGGCCCCTTGAAAAGTGAATAGAGCAGGTAGGTCAAGGGGAAAATGTAAGCCGCGCCCAGCACCGTGGCCCCGGCGGTGGACAAGACGTTTAGCACCTGGAACTCTTGGGCATATTCGTGGTACCGCCGGGGCATGCCAAGATAGCCCACGACAAATTGCGGGAAGAAAGTCAGGTTGAACCCAATGAACATGAGGATGGCCGAGAGCATGGCCCAGCGTTCGTTGTACATTCGGCCGGTGATCTTGGGCCACCAGAAGTGCAGCCCGCCCATGTAGGCCATGACCGACCCGCCGACCATGATGTAGTGGAAGTGGGCGACGATGAAGTAGGTGTCGGTGACGTGAATATCGACCGCCAGCGCCGCTAGGAACAGGCCCGTGAGTCCGCCAATGGTGAACAGGCCGAGGAAGCCAAAGACGTAAAGCATGGGCGTGGCGTAACTGATGCGGCCCTTGTAGAGCGTGAAGGTCCAGTTGAAAACCTTGATGGCCGAGGGCACGGCCACGAGGAAGGAGAGAATCGAAAAGACCAAGCCCGCGTAGGGGGACTGGCCGCTGACGAACATGTGGTGGCCCCAGACCAGGAAGCCCAGCACGGCGATGGCCAAGCTTGAAACCGCCACGGCCGCGTAACCAAACACCGGTTTGCGCGAGAAGCAGGCCACCAGTTCGCTGATGACGCCCATGGCCGGCAGGATCATGATGTAAACCGCCGGGTGGGAATAGAACCAGAACAGGTGCTGGAACAAAAGCGGGTCGCCACCCTTGTCGGGGTCGAAAAAGCCGATGCCAAAGACGCGATCGACCGCCACCATGGCGATGGTGATCGCCAGCACGGGCGTGCCCAAGATCATGATCAGGGCCGTGGCGTAGTGGGACCAGATAAAGAGCGGCAATCGGAACCACGTCATGCCCGGGCAACGCATGGTGTGGATGGTGACGATGAAGTTCAGGCCCGTGAAGATCGAGGAAAAGCCGGTGATGAGGATGCCGGTGCCCATGAGCACGACGGCGGAGCTGGAGTAGGAAGTGGAATAAGGCGTGTAGAACGTCCAGCCGGTGTCCACCCCGCCGATGAGCATGGAGGCCAGGGAGAGGATGCCGCCGACCATGTAGATGTACCAACTGGCCAAGTTGATTTTGGGGAAGGCCATGTCCTTGGCGCCGATCATGATGGGAATGAGGAAGTTTCCCAGGATGCCGGGGATGGCGGGGATGAGGAAGAAGAAGACCATCACCACGCCGTGGATGGTGAAGGTGCGGTTGTAGGTTTCGCTGGTGGTGAAGTCACCGGCGGGGGTGAGGAGTTCCCAGCGCAGCACGCCCGCGGCCGCTCCGCCGATGAAGAAAAAGATCGTCACCGAAATCAAGTAAAGAATGGCGATGCGTTTGTGATCCACCGTCAGCAGCCACGACTTGATCGTGTTGCCTGCCGCCAAGTAATCCCGGCGGGGATGGGGAAGTTGAAGGTCTAATGTCGTCACGATGGGTACCTGGTGGGTTGGGTTCTGGTTTATGAAGCGGTCGGTCTCACGGGCAAGCGTCAATGGCCGGCGTCATCTTCTTCCTCGCCCTTGAGCGACTTGATGTAAGCGACCAACTCAATAAGTTGCTCGGCGTTGATCTGGCCTTGATACGTCGGCATCAGCGTCGGCGTCGGATAGCCAGCGACGATCTTGGCGTTGGGATCGAGAATTGATTCGCGCAGATAATTTTCATCGGCCTTGACCACCGAGCCGTCACGCAGCTTCACGTCCTTGCCAAAGAGACCTTCAAGTCGCGGGGCGCGCAGGGCAGAGGTGGGCACGTGGCAGGCGTTGCAGCCGAGTTGGGCAAACGCGCCGGAGCCGGTCTGGCTTAACGGTGTCGATGCGGAGGCCTTCGCCGCGCCGCCCGCCGGGGCCACATCCTGCCCGCCCCGCGCCAACCAAGCTTCATATTCCGCCGGGGGCATCACCGTCACCCAGCCGGTCATGCGCGAGTGATCCAGGCCGCAATACTCGGCACAAAACAGGTGGAACTCGCCGGTCTTGGTCGCCTCGAACCAAAGCGTGGTGAACCGGCCGGGCAGCACGTCCTGCTTGACGCGGAAGGCCGGGACGTAAAAGCTATGAATCACATCCTGTGAAGTCATAATGAGCTTGACGGGCTGGCCCAGGGGGACGTGCAGGCTGTTGATTTCGCTCTGCCCGCCGGGGTGCTTGATCTTCCACATCCACTGCTTGCCCACGACGTAAATGTCCAGCGTGTCGGCGGGGGGCCGGACGGCATGGAAATAAACGCTCGCCGACCAGAAGAAAATCGACAGCCCGATGATCGTGGGCATGCCGATGAGAAAGACTTCCAGTTTCGCCGAACTGTGTCCCGCGCGTTCACGCTTGACCTGCTTGCCGTGGTGGTACTTCACGGCGAACACGATGAGGATCGTGGCGATGAGCACCGAAAAGAAAACGGAGAGGGCGATGAGCGCGAAATAAACCGCGTCGATCTGGCCGGCGACGGTGGAGGCGGACTCGGGAAACAGCGGGAAGTTGGTCATGTTTAGACGTGCCCGTCCTTGTGTGGCGAGGAGGCGTCGGCGGCATCAGGCGCTTCGGTCGCGGCCTTGCGCTGACCGTGACGCACCAGCATGAAGAACCCCCCCGCCATGCCCAGCACCGTCAGCACCGCCGCGATGCGCAGGATGCCCGCGATGGCGAAGGCATAACGCCCGGTCTCCGGGTCGTAATGAAAACAGCGCAGGAGGATTTGATCCACTGGCGAGCCGATCTTTTGCTCGGCGCTTTCGATCAAGCCCAGCCGCACATCGCGTGAGGGATACATCACGCCGTAGATGTAACGCGAGAGCACACCCTGGGGCGTGAGGATCATGATGCCGCTGGGGTGCGCGTACTGCTGCGTCGGCTCATCCCAGGCGTACTTGAAACCGACCGCCGCAGCCACCTTCTTAACCTGGCTTTCATCGGGCGAGGTCAGCAGGTGCCAACCCTTGGCCTGCCCCGGCTTGCCCAAGGCGTCGATGATCGTCGCCTTCTTGGCCGCGGCTAAGTCCGGCGTTTCGTGCGGGTCGATGCTGATCAACACCACCTCGAAATCCTTGCCCGCCTCCAGCGAAACTTCGCGCAGGGAGTCGATGATGCCGTTGATGACCATGATGCACAGGCCGGGGCAGCGGTAATAGACCAGCGCCAGCAGCACCGGTTTGCCGTCGAAGTATTCGACCAGCCGCACATCCTTGCCGGTTTCGTCGCGGAAGATGGTGTCGAGTGGAATGGTGTCGCCGAGGTTCTGGTCGAATGCGACATCCGACAGCGCCTTGGGCGTCCGTTCCGGCGGGCGGGAAAACATCTGCGCCGAAGCCGGCGCGGAACAGAGCCACAACGCCAGCAGACTGGCGGCGATGAACTTGGTGAAGATGTTGTGTTCTGTATTCATAACGACGTTCTCAGAAGGTCTGAAAAACACTTGCGATCAATAAGGGTCTTCGGCCCCCGGTGCCACCGGCCCTGGCCGGACCATGTCGCCCTTTTCCAAAAGCAACTGCATAGCCCGCGCCACGGGGATACGAGCCACGCCCTTCTCTTTGTCAACCCAATCGTAGGAGGTCAGCGCCTGTTTCTCGCGCTGACGCAGCTCTGCGATTTCCAGTCGCTCATCAACTTGCAATCGCGGCGAAGTCGAGGGCGCGGGCACCACCACCAAGGGCGAAAGCGTCACGTCCCGCTTGGCGTTCCGCTCGGTGAGACTGCTGACCAAAAGCACCATTAGCAGCATGATGATGGCCACCGCCGCCAAGAGGCCCACACCGATCAGGAGAATGACTTTGGTGTTGGTGGTTTCGCCAGCGTGATGCTCAGTGGCGGGCATGGCGGGGAAGCCGTGGGAATCGTGGCCGTGGCCTGCGGATTGGTTTTTTTGGTTGTCGCGTTTGTCGCTCATCGCAGGCCCTCCGCGGCGGGCGTTTTGTGCAGCGGTTCACCCGTCGCCGGCACGCAGTAATCCAGCCGATCCATCGCCTGGCGGGTCAGCATGGGCAACTTGCGCAGGCGGCCTAGGAAGACAAATCCCCACACCCCACCCAACGCCAGCCAAACCGCCACGTCCACCGCTGCGGGCCAGACCGCCTCGCGGTTGAAGGCCGGCACCACCAGCCACATCAGTTCCACCAAGTGCGCCACTAGAAGAATCATCGCCATCACACCCACGAACCGCGCGTTGCGCTTGTTCCTTCGCGGCAGCAGCAAGGCGAACGGCAGAGCGAAATAAAACACGATCAACGCCACCGCCACCATGTTCCAACCCGTGTGTGTGCGGGGCAGGTACCAGATGATTTCCTCGGGCAAGTTGGCGTACCAGATGATCAGGAACTGCGAAAAGGCGATGTAGCCCGTCAAACACACGGCCATGAAAAGCAGCTTCGCCATGTCGTGCAACGTGTCGGTGGGCAACTCGGCCTCTTGCGGGCAGCGGCGCGAAGCCCAAGTGAGCATGATGGCCGCGACGCACAGCGCCGAGAGCACCTGGCCGATGACCAGCATCAGACCGTAGATGGTGCTGAACCAATGCGGCTCCAAACTCATGACCCAATCCACCGAGGCGAAGGTCATGGTGAAGGCGTAAAGAATCAACCCCGGCGCGGCAATGCGGCCCAGCCGGGCGGCAATCGCGGGGTCGCAGTTCTGCCGATGCTTCTCACCCCACGACACAAGCATCCACCCGCCGACAATCCAGATGGCGAAGTAGATCACGGCGCGAACGATGAAGAAAGGAACGTTGAGATACGCGACCTTGTGTTGCAGGAACGGGTCGGCCGCGACGACGGCCTCGTCGGTCCAGCCGTAAAGCGTGCCCATGCCCAAGAGAATCGGGGCAAACAGCAAGGCCAGAAACGGTAGCGTGCTCACCGCGGCCTCAAACGTGCGGCCCATCGCATCACCCCAGTACCCACCGGTCAGGCGATAGACCATCAGCATCCCCGCGCTGCCCAAGGCCACCCCCAGCCAGAACAGATACGCCACCAGGTAGGACTGGAAAAAGATGCCGGGCAACAGGATCGCCAGCACGATACAGGCAATCACGCCCGCCCCGCCCAACAAGAGGGCCAGGCGTTGCAGACCTGCGAGTCGAACATTCAAACTGCGATCCATCAATGACCCTCCGGCATAACTGTGTCGGAATGCTGCGAAGTCGCGGGCTTGTTTTTGGCCTCCCCGGCTTCACCCCCGGACGCTCCCGCTTCACGCAACGCCTTGGCATCCTGCGCGTCGAGCATGGCCACATCGGTGTGCTGCGAAAGTTGCAAGGCGCGGACGTAAAGCACAATCGCCCACCGGTCGCCCGCTTCGATGCGACTGCCAAACGGCAGCATCTTGCCAAAGCCGTTGGTGATCACGTCAAACAGATGCCCATCGGGCACGGCCATGAGACGGGCTTCAGTGAGATTGGCGGGCTTGGGGAAGCCGCGTTGGAAGATCATGCCGTCGCCGAAGCCGATCTGGCCGTGGCAGGGTGAGCAGTGGATGTTGAACCGCTCTTGGCCGCGGGTCAGGCTGATGATGTCCAAGTCAATGGGTGCCCGCGCCAGGCCCATGCCCTCGGCGTCGCGACCGGTGTAAAACGGGTCGCTCTGTCGGCCGAGTTGCCCGCGTGCCACCGTGCCTTCAACCAACGGACGCGAGGAAGCGCCGTCCTCAAAGAAGCCGGTCGGTTCGAGGGGTTTGACCCGCGCGCCGTCACTCATGTTGTCGCAGCCGCTGATAAACAGCATGGCCAGCGCGAGCAAACTCAAGATCGCTAAGCGGTTGTGCATGGAGAAAGACTCATGCCGGGACATCGGTCACCTCCTTGGCGCCGAGCTTGGCAAAGAGGGCGTGGACTTCATCGAGGTCAAACTTGGGGTCGGCGGTTTCGATGGCCAGGAAGAAACTGTTTTGCGAAGCCCGCTCAAAGCCTTCTACGTTGAAGAGCGGGTGGTAAGGCAGGGGCAGACCATTTAAGAGGATCATGCCGAAGACCGCGACAAGGCCCGCCGCGAGAATGGCGCACTCGAAGGTGACGGGCAGGAACATGGGCCAGGAGTTGAGCGGCTTGCCGCCGATCTTGACGGGGTAGTCGATGACGGCGGCAAAGTATTGCATGGCAAAGCCGCCCACGCCGCCTGCGATCGCGCCGCCCAGCACCAGCCAGGGCAGCCGCGTGGGCCGCTCCGCCAGAAGTTCATCGAGGTCTTCGATGGGGTAGGGCGCAAAGGCGTCGGTGGCGGTGTAGCCGGCTTCGCCCACGGCCTTGGCCGCGGCGATCAAAGCCTCGGCGGTGGCGAACTCCGCCAGCACGCCGTAGGGCGTCCGCGGCGTCACATCTTCGGTGTGTTGCAGGGTATCGGTGGTCATGGTGTCTGTTCCCCCTTGACCGCCTGGGTCACCGGCGGCGTGCGCGGGTAGCCGACTTCCGTGTGGTCGAAGTCATGCGACTGGTGCTGCACCAGTTCCCGAATCTCGAAGATCGAAATCATCGGCAGCAACCGCATGAAGAGGAAGAGCAGGAAGAAGAACAGCCCCAGCGTGCCGATGTACGTCGCCCAATCCCAGAAGGTCGGGTGGTACATGTCCCACGAGGAGGTCACGAAGTCGCGGTGCAGACTGGTGATGACGATGACGAAGCGCTCAAGCCACATGCCCACGTTGATGATGATGGCGATGACCCAAAGCACATAGGGATTGCGGCGAACCCACGCGATCCAGAGGAATTGCGGAATGGCGATGTTGCAGAGAATCAGCGACCAGTAATAGCTGGCGTAAGGCCCCTGCCAGCGGGTCTTAAAGAAAATGTCCATTTCGTAGGGATTGCCGCTGTACCAAGCCATGAAAAGTTCCATGACGTAGCCGTAGGCGACGATCAGGCCGGTGGCCAGCATGACCTTGGCCATGTTGTTCAGGTGGCGTTCGGTGATGAAGTCGTGGTAGCCGAAGATGGCGCGAACGGGAATGACCAGCGTCAGCACCATGGCGAAGCCGGAGTAAACCGCACCGGCGACGAAGTACGGCGGGAAGACGGTCGTGTGCCAGCCGGGCAGGATGGAGACTGCGAAGTCAAACGACACGATGGTGTGTACCGACACGACCAGCGGCGTCGCCAAGCCGGCCAAGAGAAGCGTGGCGGTTTGGTAGCGATGCCAGTGCCGGGCGCTGTTGCGCCAGCCCAAGGCCATCATGCCGTAGAGCACCCGCGCGACTTTGTTTTTCGAACGGTCACGCAGGGTGGCAACATCGGGAATCAGCCCGACGTACCAGAAGAGCACCGAGATCGTCGCGTAGGTCGTCACCGCGAACACATCCCACACCAAGGGGCTGCGGAACTGCGGGAATTGCAACCCCAGAGTGCTGGGGTAGGGCATGATGTAATAGAACTTCCAGATGCGGCCCAGGTGCAGCAGCGGGAACATGCCGGCGCAGGCCACGGCGAAGAGTGTCATGGCCTCGGCGAAGCGGTTGATGCTGGTTCGCCACTGCTGGCGAAAAAGCAAGAGAATGGCGCTGATGAGTGTGCCGGCGTGGCCGATGCCGATCCACCAAACGAAGTTGACGATGGCGAAACCCCACGCCACCGGCACGTTGATGCCCCAGATGCCCACGCCCTTGTAAACGAGCATGGCCATCGAAAGCAAGAGAAGGTTCAGCAGCGCGAACGCTGCGGCCACCGCCAGGAACCACCCCTTGGGCGTCCGCGGGGCAAGCTGAAAGCGCGTGAGCTTTTCCGTCACCGATTCCAGATCGTGCGACGGATGCACCAGCGGCAGGTCATGTGTGTGAATCGACTGCGTCATGCGGTCAGCGCCTCGTAAAGCGAATCAATGTGCAACCGCGCCATGCGCCGACGGCGCGGGCTTTGCCAGTTTGGGGTTGATATTGCGAATCCGCGCCAGGTACGTCGTGCGCGGCTTGGTGTTGAGTTCTGTCAGCATCCCGTAGGCGTGTGCTTGGCGGGGAGCCTTCTCCATGCTCACCCGCGTTTGCGGATCGTTGATGTTGCCAAAGACGATGGCCTGCGTCGGGCACGAGGCTTGGCACGCGGTCACCACTTCGCCATCGAGAATCTCCCGGCTATCCTTGCGGGCGTCGATGTCGGCGTGGCGGATGCGCTGCACGCAGTAGGTGCATTTCTCCATCACGCCGCGCTGCCGGACGGTGACTTCGGGGTTCTGCATCAACTGCACGCTGGGTGCCATGGGCCGCTGATATTCGAGGAAGTTGAATCGCCGCACTTTGTAGGGGCAGTTGTTGGAGCAGTAGCGCGTGCCCACGCAGCGGTTGTAAACCATTTCGTTAAGGCCATCGTCGCTGTGGGTGGTGGCACCGACGGGACAGACGACTTCGCACGGGGCGCTTTCGCAGTGCATGCAGGCCACGGGTTGAACGTGGCTGACGTCGGGAGATTGCGGGTCGCCTTCGTAATACTGGTCGATTCGCAGCCAGTGCATCTCGCGGCCGTTGGCCACCTGTTCCTTGCCCACCACCGCGATGTTGTTTTCGCTCTGGCAGGCGATGACGCAGGCGTTGCAGCCCACGCAGGAGGTCAGGTCGATGCTCATGCCCCACTGCGTGCCTTCGTAAGTGAACGGCTCGTAGAGCGTCAGGGGCACGCCTTCGCCACCTTCACCTTCTGCACCACCGTGCCCGCCGTGCGCCGCGACGGAGCGGGGATCGTGGATGTAGTCCAGCAGCGTGCCAGTGCGGACAAAGCCGCGGCCGTGCATGGTGTGGTGGTCTTGGGTGCTGACGAGTTTGTACGTCGCGCCGGTCTTTTCGACCTTCACGCCCGCTTCGCGCCAAGGTGACGCCAGCGAACGCAGGGCGTTGACATTGACGCCGATGCCTGTGCCGACCTTACCGGCACGTTCCCGTCCGTAACCCAGCGTCAGCGAAACACTGTCATCAGCATGGCCCGGCGTGATCCACACGGGCACTTCCACGGCGCGCTTGCCGATGGTGAGACGAATGACATCGCCGTTGTTCAGGTGCAGTCGCAACGCGGTGGCGGGGCTGAGCAAAGCGGCGTTGTCCCACACCAGTTTCGTCACTGGGCGGGGCAGTTCCTGCAACCAGCCGTTGTTGGCGAAGCGGCCATCGTAAACCGCGGGGTCGAGATGGAAGGCGATTTCGAGGGTGTTCGCGGAACCGGTCGCCGCTTGTGTTGGCCCGGCTTGCGAAAGCCACCCCCCCGCCGTCGCCCCTGCCAGGCTCACTTGTCGCGGCTTGTAAACCGTGTTTTCAATCACGCCATCGTGCAGCGCCTTGCGCCAGGCCAGCTCGAAATCCAGCCCGGTGTATTGCTTTTTCCAGTAGTCCTTGACGACCTTCTGGGCGGCCTTGCGACCTTCGCCCAAGAGCAGCGACAGCAATTCGTGCGAACTCCGGCCTTGATACAAGGGCGCGATGAGCGGCTGAACTAGGCTGGCCGTGCCATCAAAGGCGCGGGCATCGCCCCAAGTTTCCAACTCATGCGCCAGCGGCAAGTGCCAGTGCGACTGAAAAGCCGTCTCGTCCTCGTACAGCCCCATGTGAATCCGCAGTTCCACCTTCGCCAACGCGCCGGTGAAATCGACCTCGGCCGGGGCCGCGTAAACGGGGTTGGCACCGATGACGATCAGCGTCGAAACTTTGCCCGCCCGCATGTCGGCGACCAACTGCGCCAGCGACGCGGCCTGATCCACGGGATAGGCCAGCACAGGGTCGATGAAAGTCACCGTCGCATCAATGGCGTTGAGCTTGGCGTTAATGGCGTGCGCCAGGGCCTGCACTTGCGGTGAAGCAGCTTCACCGGCGACGACCAAGGCGGCGCGTTTGGACGCGGCCTGCGCCAAATCCTCGGCCACGGCGTTGAGCCAGGCTTCATCCCAACCATGCGCCCCGGATTCCGCCGCCCCGCCGCTGACGCCGCCAACGCCGAGCTTCACCGCCAGCGCACGGGCGAAACGCTCGATTTCACTGGGTTTCAAGGCCAAACGATGATCCGCCACCCCGCCGGTGCTGGTGAGGTTCGACTCCACTGCGTAGAGGCGATTCATGGTGGCGTGGCCGTCGCGCACTCGTCGCTGCCAAGCGAAGTCATGGGCGTAGCGCACCGCCGCAGGGCCGGTGGTGAGAAAGTCGCTGTCCAGCGCCAGCACCACCGCCGCCTTCTCGAAGTGATAGATGGGGCGGACGTCGTTGCCGAATGCCATCATGGCACTGGCCTTGACCGCGTCCTGATTCACCGCCTCAAACTGATGCCACTGCGCCCCGGGAAACTTCACCATCAACTTGTTGAACTGATCCGCCAGTGCCGGGGAACTGGTGGCCTCGGTGAGAATCCGCAGGCCATCCCCTTTCGTGGCCGCGAGCTTTACAAGTGCTTCGCCCATCACCTGCGAAAACGTTTCCCACGAACTGACCCGACCCAAGCGCTTGACCGCCTGCGAGCGGTCGGGATCGTAAAGCGAAAGAATCGACGCCAAAGCGAACACATCCGCGGCTCCGAAGCGCATGGCCGTGGGCAGCGGATTGTCGTAGCCCGGCGTGGCGGGGTGAAGGTCGTTGCCGTCGATCTTGGTTGGCCGACCCATGTTCTGCTGCACGAGAATGCCGCGACCGATGCCGCCCAAGGTGTGCGTGCTGGCGTAGTAAAGCGGCATGCCGGGCGTCATGCCCTGGGGCTGATTGACATAAGGGACGATTTTTTCTTCCGCCGGCCGCGTGCAGCCGTGCAGCCCCGCCAGCGCCAGCGAGGCACCCATGAGTTGCAGGAATCGCCGACGACTAAAACCGTCGCTCCATTCCGGTGCCCCGGCGGCAAACTCGTTGTCCACCGCCTCGCGGAAAGCCGGGGTGTCGGCCAGTTCTTCCAGACTGCGCCAAAGCTCCGGGCCTTGTTTGCCCACCAGGCTTTGACTCACACCGGCCATGTCTAATTCAGGTGACTTCATGGGCTTGTTCATCGATGGCACGCCGAGCAGTTGGTGATACCCTGCGTGCGGACGCGGTATTGTTCAAAAAGAAGCTGCGAATTGAGCGGGGCGACGCCCTCGTGAGCCTTGGCCGATTCCGCCGAGGCCAGCGCGGCCGTCGCTTCCTTGGTGCTCTGAATCCCCGGCGGGGCGACTTGGCCCTTGGCGGCTTTGTCCCAATTCCAAGCCATGTCCGTCACCCGACCCTTGGGCCCAATCTTCTCCTCAGGGTGGCGGTGGCATTCCAAACACCACTGCATGTACAGGCTGTTGGCCTTGGCCATCATGGGCATCTGATCGACCTGCCCGTGGCATGTGGCGCAGGCCACGCCCTTGGCCACATGGACGCTGTGGTTGAAGTAAACGAAGTCCGGCAGATCATGCACCCGCGTCCACTCAATCCGCTTGCCTGTGCGGAAGCTCTCCCGCACCGGTTCCAACATCTCGGCGTTGGTCCATATCTGTGAGTGACACTGCATGCAGGTTTCGGTGGCCGGGATGTTGGCGAACGAGGAGTCCTCGACGGACGTATGACAAAAGCGGCAATCGATGCCCAGCCCCGCGACGTGATGCTGATGGCTAAATGGCACGGGCTGATCGACCGCCCGGCCCACCCCGGTGATGTAGGAGGAGTCCTGCCAGCCGCGCACGGCCCCGACAATGACCATGACCAGCACCGGCAGCCCGAAGGCGGTGGTTCTGGCGATGGTGTTGAATCCTGGCGAGAATATCCGCGCCATTACGATGAGTCCCCAACCCGACCCCTGCCAAGTGTAGGCGGCCGGAAATGACTGTGACGACAACCCATTTCAAAGCATCAACAGAGTGCCTCGACGCGAGCGTCATCCATTTTCTTAGAACCAATGTAAATATAGGCCCGCCGCAAAACTTCGCAAGTCAGGTGGAAAAAAAATTCCGGGCCACGGTTTTCCACGATGCGATGACGCGAATTGCCCGGTGCCACAGAACATCCCGCTTCGGGTGCTCTGTGCGAAGCACGGGACGCCAACCCGCACCTTAAACACACGGTACCCGGCCCCGTCGCTGCTTGTACCCGCTGCCTTGGCCGCAACGTCTAACGGTTGCCAAAGAGTGGCAGGGCGAAGCCCATGCCTCGGCCGGGGAGGTCTTCACGCTTGAGCATCACGGGCTGATCCTTCTCCCCGCCGCTGATGGGCACGGGATAGGAGCCGTTGCCCACAAAGGTGATGTTGACCAGTGAGATCGAAACCTTGGCGTCGTTGAAACGAATGGCGGGTTGGTCGGGCTTGATGCCGCCGAAGCTGTAAAGCAGGCCGCCCCAGGCTTCGAGTTGCCCGCCGGGTTCGACCGTAAACAGCAGCCCGCCGCCTTCATGCTTGAAGCCCAAAGCCCAGACCACCGCGCCTTTGGCGATGGTGTTGGTCGGGCCTTCGGTGTCCCATTGCTCGGCCCAGACGCGGGTGCCGGGGGCGAAGTCGTAACCGCCGCCGGCCACGTCATCGATGAACAGCTTCTTGACGCCCGGCTCACTTTTGTAAATGCGGCCACTGAAAAACAGCAGGTCACGCATCACCACGGTCCGGCCATCGCGGTGCGACACGGCCACGGTTTTGTGCGCTCCCAAGGCCAGGCGATCAATCAACAACACATCCCCGGCCTTGCCACCTTCAACCACAAACAGCGGCTCCTCGGGGCTTCCCAGCGCGTCCACTTCCGCCCCAAGCCCCAGGATCACCTTCACATGCCCAGGCACCACCAGCGATCCCGGCACGCGCCAGCGACCCAATCCAAGAACCACCACCGGCTTGCCTGTGGCCAGCGCCGCTTCAATTTTGCCCATGTCATCCTGACCATCCGGCTTGCCCGCAAAGACCCACTCTTCCATCGGCGGCAACTTCACCTCCGGGGCGGATTCCAGCGGCAGCAGCAGCGGCTGTCCGACAACACGATCCGCAGGCGCGGCCCACCACTTGATCGGCGATTTGATTTTGAGAAGTTCCCCGCCCTGAAGAATCGCCGCGGCGTAACCCGTCACCTTCACATCACGCAGGAGCGTCACCGCCGAGGCGTCGGGCAACTCGATGGCGGCCGGGGTCTGGTTGTTCTCCACAGCATTGCCCGTGCCTTGCAGTTCGGCGTCGATCAGCGTCAGATGACCGCTGCCGGTGTTGCGCACAGCGGGTACAGCGTTTTCACTTTTCAAGCCGTGAATGTTCAGCACCGCGTCGTTATTCCTAATGCCCACCGTTCGCTGGCCTCGCAGGGTCACGCGCTGGAGGTTCATTTGGCAGAGGTCCTGCCGGGTGGCGATGGCCGTGTCGAAGCCTTCGATGGTGACTTCGCTGATCGTGCCGGGGCCGTTGTCCCGCCGCAGCAGGCCGATGCCGATGGCACCGCTTTCCCCGGCGGCCTTGATGGTGACGTTCCGCATCGCGCCGCTGTTGCTGACTTGGTAATCGATGCCCATCGCTCCGGGATTGCCCGCGCCGACCTCCACCGTCAGGTCGCGGATGTGGTTTTCAAAGGCCTCGTTGCCTTCGCCGATGGTGTAGCCCTTCTGGCCGTGGTAGCCGCGTGAACCGGTGGCGATGACGGCCTTGGGCTTTTCCGGGTCACCAAAACCGTCGCACTTTTCCGCCAGGCGGATGATGGTCCCCTTCTGGCTCTGGCCTTGAAGTTGGAGGAAGGCTCCCCAGCCGTTGGTGTGGTCGGGGGCGTATTTGGGCCGCCACCATTTGAGCGTGTCGCTGACCACATAAACGCCGTCGGGCAGATAGACGATGGCGTGACTGTCCAATGCCTTGGACAGCGCCGTCTGGATGGCGGCGGTGTCATCGGCCTTGCCGTCCCCCTTGGCACCGAAGTCGCGGACATTGAGCACGCCGCTGTCGGCTGGCGGAATCCACCCCGTCGCGCCGGTCGCGGCGCAGGCGGGCAGGGCCATCACACACAATGCGCAGACGACAACCATCGTTTTCAAAAGCATGGAACATTCCCAAAGTTGGTGTTGCAGGATTGAACGAAACGGCAAGGTCGCCATTGGCGCGAGGCCGGGATCATTCCGCGGCCTTGGCCGGGGCTTCGTCCTTGGGCTTTTCCGCTTCGGGTTCACCTTCCAAAATGGTCAGCCCTTTGAGGTTGAACGTCGCAGCGGTGTGCATCGAAGGC
This sequence comes from Phycisphaerales bacterium, assembly GCA_038241095.1. Lineage (GTDB taxonomy): Bacteria > Planctomycetota > Phycisphaerae > Phycisphaerales > Phycisphaeraceae > JBBDMX01. Next base: position 2,110 of record JBBRGB010000004.1, on the reverse strand, counting down.
ACATGCGCCACGAAGATCAACTCATCCCCGGCATTGAGCTTCATGGGTTTGATCTGCGCCAAATCCCCGGCCTTCTGATCCTTTTTGGTCAGCTCGAAGGACTTCATGTCGCGGAGCTTGCCGGTCTTGGCGTCCTTCTTGATGATGAGCAGTTCGACGTTGGCCTCGCCGTGCCAGATGTCTGCGGTGACGGTTCCCTGGGCGGTATATTTGCCCTCGGCCGGGGCGATGAAGACTAGCGCCGGACACTTGCCCCCGGCCTCCCTTTCCCCGCCGCTCCAGCCCCCGCGAGCGCTGAGAATGACCTTGGAGCCTTCAATGGAAATCGAAGGCTGGCCGCCGAACTCATGCTCGCCCTTCCACTGCCCGCCGTCCCACTTCATCAGCTTGTAAGCCTCGGCGTTGAACGGATCCGCCGGCCAAATCTGATCAAAACGCCACATCGGCTTGTCGTCCACCTCCACGGGATTGTTCTTGGTCGTCCCGGTCTCCTTGCCTCGCCAATCCCGCGGCACCGAAAACTCCGCGGCCCCAAGAACGGCGACAAAAAACAGAGCGATCAGGGAACTGATGCCAAAGCGGGTCAACATCGTGAATCACCTTTCATCAAACGGTTTGCGGGAGCTTGACGTCTGCTCCCATCAATCGGAATGCGGCATCAGGGCGTCTGGTACTTGGCCCAGATCAGGCGTTCGATGCCGTTGTATTTTTCGGGTTGAATCCAAGCGTTGGGCCAGGTCACGCCGGTGTTTCCGTTGTAGCCCACGTTGGCGACGTGGCCGTCAGCGAAGGCGACGTTGGTGGATTTGTTGTGGCGGACATCCCAACCGAAACCGGAGTTGGCCCAGCCGTTGTAATAGTTGTTGTGATCCGCCAGGGCATGTCCGTTGGGACTGGTGAAGAAACCGTAGTAGTTGTGGTTGGCGTAAAAGGTCTCGGCCAAGATGGTCATGTCCGAGGGGCGTTTGAGGTCGGAGCTTCGTGAGGGCCGCTCGTTGGAGCCGGATTCGTCGAGTCGGCCCAGGATGTTGCCCGCGGCGTTGTAGTCCCACTGCCGCCACCATTCGGTGGTGACGGGCTGGCGACTGGGGCAGAACATGGAGCGGGGCAGTTTTTTGTAAATGCTGGCATCGACGAACTGCGAGCCGTCCATCGGGTTGAGGTTGGTCGAACCTTCCATGAACCGCCCGGCCAGAAGGAATTGCAGCCAGATGGTCTGATCCTGCCAGACGCCGTTGGCCCAGTGCAGGGCCGCGGGAGGCAGCCAGTCCTTGCTGGCGGCGGAATAGTTGGCCATCGCCAGATTGATCTGCCGGAGGTTGTTGGTGCAGACGGAGGTGCGGGCCGTCTCCCGCGCCGCGCCCAGGGCCGGCAACAGCATCGCCACCAGCAGGGCAATGATGCTGATGACCACCAGAAGCTCGATGAGGGTAAAGGCGGGCTGTTTTGTTTGACGCATCATGGCGAAGTTTCCGTGGTGACGGCAAAGCGGCGGATCCCCGCAAGTAAACCGCCGGGGTGCCGTTTGGCATCCCCGACGGGGAGATCGAACTGGTTTACGCCCGCCGCCGGGGCAGGAGCATCAGGCCACCCAAGGCCAAAAGACTCAGCGAGGCGGGTTCGGGAATCAGCGGGCCTGTGCCGGTGGTGAAGAACTGGTCGGGGGTCAACGCGGTGTCCGAAATGCGGATGCGATTGAAGTTGCCCTCCCAGTGTTCGCCGGTGTTGGTGCCGGCGCCCAGGTAATTGCCGCCGAGAATGAAGGTGTCGTTGGGTGAACCCGCGGAAAGAACGCCGGTGACACCCGTCAACTGCTGGCGGAAATTGCCGTCGACGTAGTAAGTCGCGGTGTTGGCGACGTCATCGAAGACCAAGGCATGACGATGCTCGGTGTATTTGGGGTCGTTGGGGTTGACGAAGTTCCAGTTATTGTTGGCCTGATCCATCAGCCCGCCGAAGTGCATCTGGGTGTTGCCATTGCCGGATTGTTTGCCGAAGAAAAAAATGGTGGCGGCGCTGAAACTTCCATAGCTCCCCCCCACGATGGGCGACCAGCCGCGACCTACACTGTAGTTGGTGACCATCGCCTCGATGGTGAAGCTCTTGTTTT
>JBBRGB010000003.1:0-38817 GCA_038241095.1 Phycisphaerales bacterium | reverse complement strand
CATCGCCCGGCAAGCTTGGCTGTTCTTGGGTCTGATGAAAGGCACCGGTGACAGGCAACCCGATTGGGCTTCGCGTAGCCCCGCCGTGGCCGAGGCGATGATCTGGGCTTGGTCGCGCCACGCCACCAAAGCCGCGGATGTGGAGCCGATCCTGACGACGCTCAACGATCCTCAAGCCCACATCGTCACCCGTCGCATGGCCGCGTATTCGGTGGGCCGACTCCCCGCCGACCTCAAGCCCGCCGAGGCCCTGCGTGACGCTCTGCTCACAGCCCTTGCGGATCACGACCAAGCCGATGCCGTGCTCACTTGGCGGCTGATCCTGTCGCAAAATCCAACCGCGACCACGGAGGACAAAGCCGCCACCGCGTATCTGATCAATACCATTTGGCCCGTGGCCCAGGAAGCCTCGCCCGATCCACGCACGCTCGCCGCATTGCATGTCGATGCCGCATGGCTGGTGGCCAACAATCAGCTCAGTCGTCTGCCCGCCGATCCCTTGCCGTTGCTGGCGGTGTACGAGGGTCTGCCGACGGCAGAATTTCAAGTGCCCCTGCAAGCGGGCATGGCCCCGTTGCCACGTTTGGCCGCCGTGGCCGCTACCCGCGGTCCTGCCCTCGCCGACTTGCTGCCCGTGCTGGTCGCCACCGAATCACCCCTCCGCGACTGGGCCTGCATCATCGCCGCCCAACGCCTCACCCCCGCGCAAAACGAAGAACTCATCGACCTGCTGCTGGGTGCCATTGACCCCGCCACGGGCCGGCCCGTGGGCAGTGTGCATTTCGATGATCACGCCAAGATGAGCGGGGCCGTGCTGGCGGGATTGACGGGCCTGCGGTCGCAACTACTCAAAGAAAAAGAGGCCGTCGAAGACATGCCTTACGTCCGCGAAGTCATGCGCATGGGTTTGTGGATGCAAGGGCAAGCCATCGAGCAAGACATGCCCGCCCGCATCCAAGCGCTGATGCTTCAGGATGGCGCGCCGCAATCGACGCTGCTGCTGGGCTTGCTTTATCGAGACTCACACTTGGCACTGGACTACCTGCTCAATCCGCGTGGCGAACCGCGACTCGATCTTCCACAACTCCTCATCACCCAACGCTGGTGGCACGTGCTGGAACCTTTCCTCCAGCGTGCTGACCTTGCCCCCCCGCCATCGCTTTCGTTGTGGGCCGATGAAGATGTGCAGACCTTCGAAATCGAACTGCTGCGCGACTGGTACCTGTTGCATCGCCACGACTCGGCTTGGACCCGCCCGCCTACGATTGGGCGAAGCAAATCCAAACCATAAGGATCATCCCATGCCCAACGTCGCCGACTTCGACCCGTTGTCCACCCGCAAGGCCGAGGCCCCCATCCTCGACCTTTTCGTCAAACGCTGGTCTCCCCGCGCCATGAGCGGCGAACCGATCACCACCGCCGAACTCATGACCGTGCTGGAAGCGGCCCGCTGGGCACCCTCCTCCTTCAACGAACAACCCTGGCGGGTGTTGTACGCCCTGCGCGACACGCCGTTGTGGAACACCTTCTTCGGCCTACTCGTGGAGGCCAACCAGGCCTGGTGCCATCGCGGGGCAGCCCTGCTGATTTTCGCCTCGAAAAAGACCTTCACCAAAAACGGCCAACCCAACAGAGTCCACACCTTCGACTGCGGCTCGGCCTGGGAAAACCTCGCCCTCCAAGGCACGCACATGGGACTGGTCGTTCACGGTATGGCGGGGTTCAACAACTCCAAGGCCCGCGTGGAGTTGGCGATACCCGATGACTTCGACGCCGTGGCCATGGTCGTCATCGGTCGTCCCGGCGCGGTCGAAGACCTGCCCGAATCCGTGCGGCAAAAAGAATTGCCCCCCTCCCCGCGCAAGCCCGTCAGTGAATGGACCCGCGAAGGGAAGTTCGATTTCTAACGCCTCCGGCGGCATAGGATTCATCATGCAACCCATGTCCACATCTTGGTGGCATGTGGAGGGGGACAAGGTGGTCTGCACGGCCTGCCCACGCGAGTGCCACATCCCCCAAGGCCAGCGTGGCTTCTGCTACGTTCGCGCCAACGTGGATGGTCGGTTGGAGTTGACGACTTGGGGCCGCAGTTCGGGCTTCTGCATCGACCCCATTGAGAAGAAACCATTGGCGCATTTTCTGCCCGGCACGCCGGTGCTTTCCTTCGGTACCGCGGGCTGCAACCTCGGTTGCAAGTTCTGCCAGAACCATGAGATTTCCAAGAGCCGGGCGATGGACACCTTGGCCAGCGACCAAGCCACACCCGAGGCGATTGTGGCCACAGCTTTGCGCACCGGTTGCCGAAGTCTGGCGTTCACGTACAACGATCCGACGATCTGGGCGGAGTACGCCATCGACGTGGCGCGGGAGGCGCATGAACATGGTTTGAAAACGGTGTCGGTGACGGCGGGGTACATCAACCCCGAGGCACGGGCCGCGCTCTACGACCACATCGACGCCGCCAATGTCGATCTGAAAAGCTTTACGGAAAAGTTCTATCGCAGTCTGACCCAGACCTCGTTGCGGCCAGTGCTCGACACGCTGGTTTATCTGGTGCGGGAAACGCGGGTGTGGGTGGAGATCACCACGCTGGTGATTCCGGGGCACAACGATTCGCCCGATGAAATCGCGGCCATGTCGGCCTGGATCGAGCGTGAGCTTGGGCCGGCCGTGCCGCTGCATTTCTCCGCTTTCCATCCCGACCACAAAATGCTTGACACCCCACCCACACCGCACGCCACGCTCTTGCGTTGTCGGCAAATCGCTTTGGATCACGGGCTGCGACACGTGTACGTGGGCAACGTCAACGACCCCGCCAATCAAAGCACTTGGTGTCCGAGCTGTGGCCAGTGCGTCATCGGCCGGGACTGGTACGAGTTGACGGCCTGGCATTTGCGGGAGGGCAAATGCGACCGCTGCGGCACGGTGATCCCCGGCGTGTTTGAGGATTCACCGGGCCAATGGGGCAATCGACGCCAGCCGGTGCGCGTCGGGGCAACACAGTAGCGGTGCGCTCATGGCCCGGTGCCACGCAGCATCCCGGTTCGGGTGCTGCATGTCCGCTGAATTATCCAACCACTTATTCACCAACGATCCAACGGAATGTCCCGCGCCTTGCCATCCGGCGCCCCGGTCTTCAACATTGACAGATTCACCTGAATCACAGCCTGCTTCGTGTCGGGCAGATGCAGCGTCAGTTTGTTCACGCCCTTGTTGTCGCCCTGTTTGGCGGGCTTGGGGGACGTGGGCAGTGGTTCGGCTTTTCGCACCGTAAACTTGGCGTCGGCAGGCGCGGTCACCAAGCGCACCAACAACCGATCCTCTCCAATCGCCAACTCCGCGCCCCGGCCATCGGCGCTGATGGTCACCTTGGCCCGCGTGTGCAGGAACCACCAGACATCACCGGGTTCTTTAAGTTCGATCTCATCACGCAGCATCACCGCCGCGCGACCCTTGCCGTCATTGGGTTCATAAAGCGTGATCCCTCTTCGCACACTCCTGGCGTCCCGGTCATACGCCGGCGTCAGATCGGCAATGGCCAAGGCACGCCCCGGCTTGCTCTCAAAGCGCGAAATCTTCGCCACGGCCTTGGGGTTCTGATCCGGCTCAAGACCGGGGTTGATGACCAACGTGTTATGACCCTCGGCCCGCAGGCGGTAGTAAGTCCACCGCTCGGAACCGAAGTAGGCCGGCAGGTTGTAGTCGTCCGATCCGGGGTCCATGATCCAACGATGCCCGCCAGCGTCGAGAACGAACGAGCCAATGTCCAAGTGGCCGTGGTTGACTTGGTTGTCGCCGGCCTTGAAGCCGATGTACCAAGCGTCGCGGTCATCCCAAGCGCCTCGCATGGTGGCGGCTTCGAGTCCGGCGAAATAGGCGTCCAGCGGCAGTTTCAACGGGGCCGCGTCGTCCACCGGCCTTGACCAGAGCAGGTCATAGGCCCGCACGCCTTGGAGCGATGCCGCGTTGCCACCTTTATCCTGCCCGGGTTTTTTCACCGGCGCGCTGATGAGCATGTGACGCTGAAACTGACCGTACACCGGCTGGTTGAATCGCGTCGCCAGCCACCACCATTCCGGTGCCCGCACCGCGCCGCCGTGCGCATCGGCGAAGTCGAACATTTCATCGGTGGGACCCATCAGGTGAATGGGAAACAGGCCGGTCTTGTCAAAGCCCACGAAGTCCGCGATGCCGAAGTCGTCACCCAGACTGTTTTCCAGTGAAATGATCAGTGGCACGGTGTAGCGGAGCGTGTAGTGCCAATACATCGGCCCTTCGTTCCAAGCGCCATCGGGTGCGAAGTGTTTCATGGCGCGGGGCAGACTGGCCAAAGCGCCTTGCAGGATTTCGCGGGCAATTTCCGGTTCCTCATCGGCCAACGCCAGCGCCGCGGTGACGATGCCGCCGTTGCAGACCTGGTTCCAATTGTTTTGCGCCCCCACCCACCAGCCGTAGGTCTCTTGCCCGCGATAGCAGCGCAAGGCCGGTTGCAGGGCGTGTTTGACCATCACATCACGCAAAGTCTTGCGCTGTTGCGGCGACCAGGCGTCGTAAAGCCAGTCGTAAGCGATGGCGAAGGCCTGCGCCATCTCGGCGGTGTCAAGAAAATGGCTGGGGTTCCAATCCTTGAAGGCCGCGGCCGCCTCCAACTCGCGCCACAACCGATCTCGATAACGCTCATCGCCATCGAGCAGGTACAACAGCCCCAACGTCAGGCTCACATCATGCACCCGTCGGCTCACCGCCAACAGACGCTTGCCATCAGGAATGTCGTAGTGGCTCACGGGGTCGGTGAGAATCTTGCGGCCCCGCTTTTGCAACTCCGCGTGGTAAGCACGCAACTGCGGCTCGGTCTTGAGACGGGCTTTGAGTTTGATCAAATCGTCCGCAGTGGTCAGCAGCCGGGGGTGACTTGGCCGAAGTTTCGACAGCAGTTGTTTGCTCACTGCGGGGTCATTCGGTGACGGAGCTTGTGCGGCGTGGGCCATGGGTGTCATCGCCAAAAACAGCGCGATCGTGAAAATCACGATCGCGCCGGAGGGTTGAAGGAGTTGGAACATCAAACGCGCTGTCATGCGCCTCATCAAGGTTTAAGTATCTCAGACATACTTGGTCGGCAGGGCCTTGCCCTTGGCGGCGCTCTGCACGGCCAGGTCCAGAATATGGATCGGCCGACGAGCCCATTCGGGGGTGATGACCAGTTTGGCCTTTCCCGTCAGATAATCCGCCACGTTCTGATAGAAAACCTTGCCCGACTCATCCTTCGGGTTGGGGGCCGAGGTTTCAATCCACTGGCCCTTTTCCTTGCCCCGCACACGCAAGAGCGACCCGTTCCACCCGATGCGGTACGAACCCTTGGTGCCATGCACGGTCAGGAAGTGCGGCTCGCTGACGGTGCGCAGGTGCGAAATCGACAGATCGATCCGCGCTCCGTTCTTGAAGCGCACCAAGGCTTGGGCGTCATCCTCCACGCAATCTTTTTTCCAAGGGTGCTTGGCGGGCATTTGCGAGGGCCAGTAACCCTCGAACTTGTAGCCGCTGACCTCGGTGACTTGGGAGTCGATGAGTTGCAGCGAGTATTCCAGCAGGTGTACGCCCCAGTCGTAGAGGATGCCGCCGGAGACGACCTTACTGGTGCGCCACCATTCGCCGGGCATGGAGTAGCCGCCCATCTTGGCCTCGATGCGGAAGACCTCGCCGATGACCTTTTTCTCAACGATCTGCTTCACGGCCTCGACGATGAAACCGTCCCAGTGACGATTGTGATAGGTCGTGACCATCAGGTTCTTTTTGTTGGCCAGCTTGATGAGGTCATCGGCCTCCTTGGTGGAAAGCACAAAGGGCTTTTCCGTCACCACGTGCTTGCCCGCCTTGAGGCACTTGACCGCCAGGGGGTAGTGCAGGTTGTGGGGCGTGATGTGGATGACGACCTCGGCATCGCTCTTCTTGAGCAGCTCGTCGAGGTCGGTGAAAGTCTGGATGCCGGGCCACTCGACTTGGGCTACCTTGAGACGGGCCTCGTCACGATCGCAAACCGCCACGGGGGTCATGCCCGCGGCCTTGCACTGTTCGAGGTGGCCCTTGCCCATGTTGAACGCGCCGCCGTAGCCAATGACGGCCACCTTGACATCCGCCGGGGTCTTGTACGCTTTGATCTTGCTCATCGGATTTCCTTGTGTTTGTTAAGTAAGGTTGAGGAAGGTTACCAAACCCGGCTGTGGATGCAAGCATGCGCTTGAATGGAAACGCAGTGATGTGGGTGAGTGATGGGGTTGCAAAAAGGCGGAGATCGGGGTTGGCCGATCTCCGCCCTTGGTTGATGGTGAGTTGTCGCGTCAGGTTCAGGCGTGACGGCGGCGGCGGTTGAGCAGCAGCAGGCCGGCGACGCTCAGAAGCCCCAGACTGGTGGGCTCGGGGATCACGCCGCTGGCGTCCAACATGAGGCTGTGAATCGAGGTATTGTCGATGTAGCCGTGGCCGTCGGTAAAGCCGACGACGCCGTAGCGGCTGGCGATGTCCTCGGTGCCGATGACCATGCCGGCCAGCAGTTCGCGGCCCGCGCCGCGGGCGTACAGCGGCACCAGGGAGTTGGTGTGGCTCCCGCTGAGATACTGCACGCCTGTGAGCACCGCGTTGCCCGTGGCGGTGATCTGCTGATAGCCGTTGAAGGTGTCCCCGCTGGGGTCATAGCTGCCGTTGCCGTTGTTGTCCGTGTAAGTGCCACTGCCCCAGAGGTTGCCCGTTTCGTGGTCGGCGGTGACGATCAAGAGCGTGTTGCTCCAGTTCACATCGTCGCCACCCTGATCGACCCAATCGACGACTGCCTGTACGGCGTTGTTGAAGGCAATCTCTTCCTCCAACATGCGGTCGATCTGGTTGGCGTGATTGGCCCAGTCCACCGCCCCGCCTTCGATCATGACGGCGAAACCGCCATTGTTCTGGGCAAGGACGTTGAGTGCGGCCCTGCTCATCGTTGCCAGCGAAGGCACATTGGGATTGAACTTGATCCCCGAAGGATTGTTGGCATCGACGCCCAAGGCGCTGCTGCGCGCCTGCTGCAGGGTGGTGTTGACCTGCGCCACACCCAGCAGTTTGGTGGGGGCGGTGATCGTTCCGTCGGCGATGGCGTCGAAATCGGCCTTGGTCTGCGCCAAGGTCCAGCCGTTGGGAGCGCCGTTCTTGATGTCGGTCCAAGCGCTGCTGCCGCCGACGTATTGGTCGGTCTTGCCGGTGTTGACGTTGCCGTTGTCATCATAGTCGCCGCTGCCGGCTCCCATCAGGACGGTGAAGTGGTCGTAGTAGTTGTTGGAGTCGTAGTTGCCGTTGTTGCCGGCTTGGGGGTTGCTGCCGCTGTTGCCCACCGAGCCATCGAGCGGGTTGGAGCCATAGATGCCTTCGCTGCCGATGGCGGCGTAATTGTTGCGGCTGGAGTTGTGGCCGTACACGGCACCGGGGGTGGCGTGGCTGAACTCGACGCTGGTCACCGCGCCGATGCTTCTGCCGGCCCTGGCGGCCTCCTCGAAGAAAGTCGTCAGGGGTTTGTTGTCCGTCGTCCAGTTGACTTCGCCATCGTAGATTTTCACGCCGGTGTACATGGCCGTGGCCGCTGAGGACGAGTCGGTGTAATTGCTCATGCCGAAGGTGGCGTTGCTGCCGTTGAACATCGCGGCGCTGTCGTAGGGCATCGGCCTGCTGGCGGAGTAGGTCTGCATGGCGTACTTGACGAAGTTGGCGTCAGTCGCCTGAACCGCCGCGGCACCGGTGTAAAGCTCGGTGGCGCGAACGCTGTTAAACCCCTGCCCGTCGGCGATCATGAGGATGACGTTCTTGGCCTGCCCGGCCGCTTGGGATTCGCCGGCGAAAACCGCCAGACTCAAAGACGCGGCAACGAGCGTGAAAGTGACGGGGTGACGCATGTCCGATCTCCTGTTGATGACCATCCCTTGGGTTTGGCGGGATCAACCCGGAATTGACCTGCCATCATATCAGGCTCAAGACTCATTGCCAGCAAAAAACAAGCAATTTTAAAAAATATGTATGCGCGACGGGGTATACATCGGCGAAGGTGTCCGCTTTGGACTCTGGCGCATATTGTCGGTCGTCAGAACCCGCCTTGGCGCATGGAATCCAAGGCCGGGGGGAAGGGGTAACGGGCGTACACCCCGGTGGGCACCATCTGCCAGAAACCGGGAGCGGGATAAACGTCCCCGCCGTAACCGGCCTGGTGCATGGTTCGCAGCACGGTTTCAAAGCTCGGCTCTTTGCCACGCTCATCAAGCAGGCGGTTGACCCGCGCCCCCAAGAATGACACCGAGGCCGAGGGATCGCGCTGGGGCTTGCGGCGAATCATCTCCGCGGCAATGCCAAAGCCCACCGCCAAATCCTCCAGCGTCAAATGCTCGCGGCTGCGGGGACGCAACAGACCCAACACTTCCACCGCGTCCATGTCGTACTTCACCACCGCCACCGTGTGCTTCTGCACCAGACGCTTGGCGTGATCGGTGATGGCCTTGTGATCCCACTGGCTGGTGGGCAACATGGAGGCGACTTGGCCGATGATGCCGCTGCTGTTGTCTTGGGCGTTGACCCCGCAGACCAGCGTGCGATAGCGCCCTTCGAGCAGGTCGTCAATGAGATGCTGACCCCACAAAAGCCGCAGCTTCCGCCCGGTGTCGGCGGTCTTGGTCTCCGAGGTGTCGGGCATCAGGTTGATCTGTTCGGTGGCGCTGCGGTTCTCCATCAGCCGATCGCCTTCGCCGTCGTAAATCTTCATGCGGGTCTGGGTTTTCATTCGCGGATATCCCAAAAGTAGGTGAAGTGGACGTTGTTGCATGGAGTATAGGCGCGGTCAAATGAAGTGAGCAAAACAAGTTCTCGTGAAAAGAACTTGAATAAAAAACCTGATGAAAAAACTGATGAGGAAGACCCGAAAGCCCAGCCGCTCCCGCGGCTGGGAGTCCCCACGCGAGTCCCCACGCGCGCCCCACCGCAAACGAATACGCTATTCTCCCTCACCCCCCGCCCCAAAAGTCCCATGGACCCGCGCACCCTCCAATTCCTCTGTTTCGCCCTCTTCAGCGTGGCCTCGCTCTGGGGCGGTTACTTCGCGCGGAGGAAGGGCTGGGTGCATGAGGATGTGAGCCGCCGGGTTCACTTCCACACCGTGGTCTGGGTATGGTCGGCCGTGTCGTTGCTGTCGCTGTGGCGCGGCCCGCTGCGAAGCCAGGACATGGGCTTGGTGCTCATGCAAATACTTATCGTGGGCTTGTCCGGTTACGCCGCGATCCCCATCGCCAAACTCGCGGGGCTGGGCAGGGCGCAAATCGGCGTGCTGGCGGTGGCCTCCGGCCTGCACAACATCGGCTTCACCCTCGGCGGCTACCTCTGCTTCACCCTCCTGTCGCCCGGCGTCGATGCTTTGGGCCAAGCCATCGCCTACGTCACCATCATGCAGATCGCCGGCGTGGTGCTCATCTACCCCATCGCCCGCCACTTCGGCACGTTGCACGCCGGCGACGCCTCCGTGCCGCGGTTGATCCTCGCCAACCTCACCGACATCCGCTCGATGACGCTTTACGCCGCCATCCTGGGCCAAAGCCTGGGGGCCTGCCGCGTGCCGGTGCCGGGCTTCATCGACGATCTGCACTTCATCAACATCCTCTTCTACCTCGGTGCCTTCGGCGGCTACTTCGGCATCGGCCTGCGCCTGCGACTGGGCAACGCGCTTTCCTACTGGCGCGAACACGCCATCCTGGCGGGCATGAAGTTTCTGTTTATCCCCGCTCTGACCTTGGCCCTCATTGCGATCCTGAGTTTCACCCCCCTGGCCCTGCCCCCCTTGCCGCAAAGCGTGGCCCTGGTCGAGGCCTTCATGCCCACCGCCATCCTCACCGTCATGCTCGCCAATCTCTTTCACCTCGATGTCCGCCTGGCCAGCGTCGCCTGGCTGTGGAACACCATGTCCTTCTTCGTCCTGCCCATGCCCCTGATCCTCTGGTGGTTAAGCTAGCACGCGCATGACCAAGCCTTCACCCCGTGAAATCCCGTCAAAGCCAATCCTTCCCGACGACTCCGTGGACGCGGAGGCCGACGAACAGTTCCTTGACGATGAGGACGATGTGGTCGCGCGGCCGGAGGACGCGGACGACGCCGAGGAAGGTGAGGTGGCTCATCGGACGTTTGTCATTCGCCGCGAACTGGCCGTGCGCCTGGATCGGTATCTGCGTGGGCGACTCAAGGCCATTAGCCGCAGCAAGGTGCAGCAGCTCATCGAGGCCGGGGGAGTCACCGTCAACGCCAAGCGGCCCAAGGCCAGCACGGTCATCAAACAGGGCGATGTGATTGATGTGATCCTGCCGCCGCGGGCGGTCAAGACCATCGAGCCGGAGGACATTCCGCTGGATGTGCTCTTTGAGGATGGGCACCTGATCGTCATCAACAAGCAGGCGGGCCTGATCGTACACCCGGCCCGCAATCACACTTCGGGCACGCTGGTCAACGCCTTGGCGCATCACTTCAAGATGCAACTCGAAGCGGCGGGCGGGGAGTGGACGCAATGGAAAACTCGGGGCTTTCGCAAGGCCGATGACGCCCCCGGAAAACATTCCTCAACCTCCGCAAGCAGAGCCGCCAACCGGGCCAAAGAGGTCAAGGCAACGGGCGACGAAACAACCACACAACCCGATGGCGCGGTGGCGGGGCTTTCGAGCGTTGGGGCTGCGGAGTTTCGCCCCGGCATCATCCATCGACTCGACAAAAACACCACCGGCGTCATGGTCGTGGCCAAGAGCGATCAAGCCCACTGGCAGGTGGCTCGACAGTTCGAGGACCGCAGCACACTCAAGGCCTACCTGGCGGTGGTGCATGGCAACCTCCCTGAGGCCGCGGGCGTCATTGACGAGCCAATCGGCAAGCACCCGACGATGCGCGAGGCTTATGCCATCCGGCACGACAGTCTGGCCAAACATGCCGTGACGTTGTACCGCGTGCGTGAACAATACAAGGGTTACTGCCTGGTCGAACTGGAGCTAAAGACGGGTCGCACGCATCAGATTCGCGTGCATCTTTCGTACTTGGGCTACCCCATCGTGGGCGACATCGTGTACGGCGGCGAGGCCATCGGCCAACGTGAGTTGGATGAGCCGGTGATCCCCGCGGGGGGACGCAAGCTGATGACGTTTGCCCGTGATCGTCAGCAGGGCGTGGCGCTGGAGGAGCAGGCCCGCAAACGGCCCGATCTCATCATGGCCAGCCCGGCGCTGCACGCGGCTTTTCTGCGCTTTCGCCATCCGATCCGCGATGAGCCGATGACCTTCACCGCCCCACTGCATTCGCCCATGCGGGAGTTGGTCGCGGCCTTGCGGCAACGCCGCATCGAGGCCCCGGTAGCGACGCAGGGAACTTGGGCGGATTTGCGTGTGCTGGCGCCGTGAACTGAAACGGGGTCGCGTCTTGGAAGACGCGCAGCGGGGACGCCGCGGCTGCAAGGAAGAATTGAAGAACAGTGAGCGGGAGTTGAAAACAGTATTTCCGACTATCAACCGCAACGTCCCCGTTGCGCGTCTTTGAGCCTCGCATCACTCGGGCTTCCACGCCACATCTTCAACGCCCGCCAACTGGTTGGCGCGACGCGCCATGGCGAAGAGCAGATCGCTGAGGCGATTGAGGAAGATGATGGTCTGCGTTCCCACTGGTTCGGAGCGCCCCAAACGCACGCACAACCGCTCTGCCCGCCGACAGACCGTCCGCGCCACGTGCAGCCGTGCCGCCAATTCCGTCCCACCGGGCAGCACGAAATAGCGCATGGCCGGCAAAGGTTCGCATGTGCGGTCGATCAACCGCTCCAGTTCGTCGATGTGCGTTTGGTCGATGCGTCGAACCTTGCGTGCCGCCGCCGCGCCAGCGCCACCCCCGGCCGCGTCATCGGCAACGGTGGGCGTCGCCAAATCCGCGCCAAGGTCAAACAACCGGTTTTGCAGCGTGGTGAAGATGGCGGTGAGTTCGGTTTGATCGCAGGCTGTCGCCGCCAAGCCCAGCGTGCTGTTGAGTTCATCGACGGTGCCGTAGGCCTCGACGCGCAGGTCATCCTTGGCGACCCGTTGCCCGCCAAAGAGGTCGGTTCCGCCGTCATCCCCGCGTTTGGTGTAGAGCTTCATGCCCGCATTTTACGCTCAAGCCGCCGACAGGTCGGTAATTCCGTGGCCTACTCATCCAGCAGCGCCACATCCTGCCGCCCGGCGAACCCCGCGTCCACCTCATGCCAGGCACGCACCTGCTCCTCCCCAGCGTACCAGCAGAGCAGCACCTCCCGGCCCTGATGCACGGCCGGAAAGTCCAACAGCCCCTTCTCGAAATCCTTGAGTTCCACCCCGACTTGCCGCAGTTCATCAATGCAACCGTTTAACCGATCCATCGCGTCGTCATATTGCTTGCGCAGTTCATCAAGGTTCCGACCCGGCGCGGGTTCCTCAATGCCTTGACGCAACTGCATGGCCTGACGGTACACGCTGGCGATGTCGGCGACGATGCGGCGGACGTAAGTCAACGCCCGATTCGCCTCGGCCACGGTGAAATACTTGCGCCCTTCACGGGGCGGGTGATGATCCACGAAGGCGTGTTCCAGGGCCATGGGTCGATTCCTGCTTTGCGGGTGAACGGGGGGTGAACGGGCCTTGTCTGGAGCAATTCTAGCTCGCCACCGGGTGACAAACCAACCTTCGCCGGTTGAAGGTCAACGGCTTGGCAAACATTTCTCTGTATCGACCAGTCACGCCCCGTCAATGCAAATTGTGCGGAAGTCTTTCCGATACATCGTGAGCATGGGAACAATCTTCGGTTCCGTTTTCCGCTTACTTCGTGCGCGGCTCTTTGGCGTCAACTTCCGGTGCCGGTGCTAGTGGCGGGACATCGCCCTCCATCGTCTCTGGCCGCTGTTGCGGGGCCTCTTCCTGCACGCGACGAATCGCGGCGGGCAACTCGTTTTCCTGCAAGCGCAGCTCGGCGTCAATCGCCCCGGCGTGCCAAAGGGTGTACACCGCGTTGACCACCTTGCTGTACGGCAGGTCAAAGCCCGGCATCGGCTCAAACTCCGTGGGTTGATGCGCCAGCAAGCGCACGAAGTTGGCCACGTATGGCGCAATTTCTTGGGTCTGGGCTTCGGGCTGACCCGCGGGCTGATAGAAGACCGTCGTGGGTTTGCCCCGCTCGCCCGTGCGAATCATCAGGCGATTTTCCCAAAGTTGGGACAGCATGGAGAGCTTAAAGGCCGTGCCGGGATCGAAAATCACGATCTTGGGAAAGTCCTTCTGGCTGATGTAAATCAGCGGCCGCTGCGAGGGCACGAGATCGAGCATGAACTTGAAGTCGGTCTTCCGCCCCACCGCCACCCGCTGGATCATGGGGTCGTTGTTGCTCACCAGCGATTCGTAGGCCGCGATGCGAACGCCGGGGTCGGCATCGTCCAACAGTCCCTGCAAAGCACTGCCGCCGCGGATGCTGCGGGGCAGGTGGACGAGCATTTTCGCCACCCTTTGCCGGGTGTCGGCGTCGCCGGTCTTGGCCAAGGGGATGAGAACATCCGTGGCTTGCTCGTCTTCGAGTTTGGCCCCGGCATCCAAAGCGGCGAGACGCACTTGAAGTTCAGTGTCCTGATAGAGCTTCCGCAGCACCGGGAGCGAGGTCTTGCCCAAGGCCACCCAAGTCTGGCTGATGTCATCGGCGAGTTTGGGATCGCCGCGCAACACCTCGGCGAGTTGCTGGGCCTTTAGCGGCTCAAAGCCGGGCGTGCGTTGCAGGAACAGCCTGCTGATCAAGGCCAGCAGTTCATCGGCGCGGCCCATGAAACGCGAGGGAATGTTGATGCGAATGATCTGATCCGTCTTTGGCTCGGCCGTCTCGGCCTTGTCACTCGGAGCCATCGGGAAACGCTCATTGATGCGATCCGCGATCAACCGGCTGCGTTGCCAACTAGGCTGGTTGAGCACCAGTTCAATGAGGCGATTGTCCACGGAGATGCCACCCGAAAGAATCACCGCCTGCCGCTGCAATTGGATTCGTTTGTCCGCGGCGGAGTTGATCTCTAGGGGGTCGAGGTAGAGATAGCCATCGCCCCGCGCCAAGGTACGGGTAAAACGCATTTCCGGGTTGGCGCCAAAGACGCCCAGTTCGGCGGGATAGAGCAGCTTGCCGCTTTGCAAGCTGGTGGTCTGGGTGTCGATGGCCGTGACCAGCAGGTCGAAGCGCGTGCCTTTGACGGCCCCGGGTGGAATCAGGCCGTCAATGCGGACGACAGTGGTGTCGTTGCTGGCGATAAGCCGCTCGGCGGTGATGCCCGCCAAGCCGCGTTTGGCGCTGCCGACGCCGAAGCGACGCATGGTGTTGAGCAGCGACTGGCGGAGATACGAAGGCACTTCGGGCGAGCCGGTGCCTTCCAAGCCGATGACGAAGCCCCATCCGCTGACGGGCATTTGGTCGAAACCGCGCAGACTGGCGACGGAGCCGACGGTGTTGTGCAGGTAGGCCGGGCCGGTGAATGTGGGCAGGGGTGGCGCGGGCGTGGGCTTCTTTTTCTCCGGCGTGCCGCAGCCGGCCATCAAGGTCAAGCACAAAGTGAGCAACACCAGGCGGGGCACGGAACGAATCATGGGGAGGTTCCAGGCGGGAGGAAGGAATCGCGGCAAGCAATGATTGTCGAACGCGGGCGGGTGACGGTCAAACGGGGAGTGTCGGCCAAAAATATTTAGTCCCCGGCGGCTTTGAGCCGGGGGGCACGGGGTCGCATGATTTCGCGGCGAGGGTGCGTTCTCTTCCGCGCCTTGGATTGCCCATCCTGAATCGAGGGCGATGCGTTTGATGCCTCCGATTTGGTTGACGTCAGCGGCCCCGGCTCAAAGCCGCCGGGGGCTAAATAGTTGACGCTCAATGGTGGGCTTCTTCCTTCACCGCGTTGCGGTTCCAGGCGGGCACTTCCACGGCATACGGCCCAGACCCCATCAAACGACACTGGCACGACAGGCGACTGTTGACCTGCAAAGCCGGGGCCTCCTCCACGCGGTCAAGCTCCTCATCCTCCGGCTCGGGAAGCTGATCCTCACCCTCCGTGACGTAAATGTGGCAGGTGGAGCAGGCGCAAACACCCCCGCAGGCGTGTTCAATTTCAATCCCCGCGTCCAAGGCCGCGCCAAGAATCGAATCACCCTTGCGGGCCTTGACGATCACTTCGCGGTCGCTCTTGCCCGTCAGCGGTTCGGGGTCTTGAAGGACGAACTTGATTTCAACGCTTGGCGTCTCTTCCAACGGTTCGGGTCGTTTGATACCCATTAGCGGCAACTCCTTGGCTGGCCTGGTGAAAAGCAATCGTAGGCCGCAACACTCCTGCGGTCTTGCCGACTCACGCCGGTTCCTTGTCCGCCACCGTCGTCGGATCGGGCCGATAGACCCGCGTTTCCAAGGCCCAGACCTTTTCCGTAAACGGCCCGCCAAACTCGGTCATCTTCGACAGGTCGCCCCGCGCCGCAATGGCCATGTGGGTCTTGGCGTCGAGGTTGTCCAGCAGGCTGACGAAAATAGCCTCTGGCGTGGCGGGGATTTTCAAGGCTCCGAACTCAGGTCGGCCATGATGCGAAAGCAGGATGTGCTGCAACACCCGCAGGATGGCGTCGGGCATCTTGTGTCCGGCCTGTTCGCATTGCCGCGCCTTGTCCGAAAGCCACAGCATTCCCATCGCCTGGTGCCCCAAAAGCTGGCCATCATCGGTGTAGGAGAAGCCCGCTTCCCACGACAGTTCGCCGCACTTGCCCAAATCGTGGAGGAACAGCCCCACGGTGATGACATCCGCGTTCAACTCGGGATACAGCGGGCAAATGGCCTCGCCCAAGGTCAGCAGGTTGTGGGTGTGTTCCAGCAGCCCGCCGATGTAGGCATGGTGGAGCGTCTGGGCGGCGGGTGCCTGCTGGAACTTTTCCATCAGGGCTTCATCATCAAGATAAGCCTGCGCCAAACGCTTGAGCGCGGGATTGGTCACGTCCTGCAAAATCGCCACCACCTCGGCGTACATCTGCTCCACATCGCGCTGCGTGCGGGGCAACAGGTCCATCAATTCCGCGGCGGTGGGCTTCACCACGCGAATCTGCTGAATGATGATCTGCATCTCGCCCTGATACGGTTGGGTCTGACCTTCGATGTAAACAAAGCCGTCGCAGGGCAGGGCGTTGAAGAGGTCTTCGCTGGCGTTCCACATGCGACCAGGGACTTTCGCCGAGCGGTCACCGATGAGGCACTTGATAAACGGCTTGCCGCCCTTGGTCTGGCCCAACTGGCAGTTGATGAGACAGAACGTCCCCTCGACGAGTTGGTTGGGCTGAAAGTCGCTGATGAGCACGCGCTGCGGGGCGGCGTGGCCGATGGCATTGAAAAGCTTGTTGGGCATGGCCCAATCCTAGCACATGGAGCCGCTAACCGATGACGCGGTTGTCGATGAGGCGGGTCTTACCCACCCGCCCGGCGATCAGGGCCACTACGCCGTCGGTGAGCTTGGGTTCGATGCAGTCCATGCCGGCAAGCGTCTGCGGATGGCGCAGCACGGCATAATCCGTCGCCACCTCGTGGGCCTTGAGCACCATGTTCATTGCCGCTTCCACGGCCGCGGGGTCGGTTTCACCCTGCTCCAGGATCATCGCCTCGGCCTCGCGCAGGGCCTTGCTCAACCCCAACGCCAGTTTCCGCTCCCCGACACTGAGATAGACATTGCGGCTGCTCATCGCCAGGCCATCATCCTCGCGTTTCGTCGGGCAAGGCACGATCCGCAACGGCATGGCCAAGTCGGCGGCCATCGCTTCAATGACCTTGAGTTGCTGATAGTCCTTCATGCCGAAGCAGGCGAGGTCGGGTTGCACCATGTTAAAGAGCTTGGCGCAGACCCGGCAGACGCCGCGGAAGTGGCCCGGACGCAGCCGACCTTCCAAGTCGTCGGCCACGGCGGGCACTTCGACGACGCACTCGGCCACCCCCGGCGGATACATCACTTCGACGGTCGGTACAAACACCCCCGCCACGCCGGCGTTTTGGCAAGCCGCCAAGTCGGCGTCCAGCGGCCGGGGATACTTCGCCAGGTCCTCATGCGGTGCGAACTGCGTGGGATTGACGAAGATGCTCACGATGACCTCATCCGCCAAGGTGTGCCCGGCCTCGATGAGCGACACATGCCCCGCGTGCAAGGCCCCCATCGTGGGCACAAAAGCGACCCGTCCCGGCAAGGCCCGGCGTTGGGCGCGAAGGTCATCAACGGTGGTGGCGATGAACATGCGAGAAGTGTAGTGAAGTCTTGAGTCTTGAGGGTTGAGTCGCGTGTTTCCCGGTTTTCTTTCATAGCCGCGGTGTCCCCGCCGCGCGTCTTTGATAACCTCGTGCCCCCCGACGCGCAACGGGGACGTTGCGGCTATGAGTCAGAAATGTTTTCCCTCTCTTTCTTTGTCTTGCTTCGTGACTTCGTGTCTTCGTGTTCAACTATTTCAGCTCCGTATCCAACCGCGTCTCGTCCCAAATCTCGACCTCCAACTGCCGGGCCTTGTCGAGCTTTGATCCTGCGTTTTCGCCCACGATCAAGAGATCGGTTTTTTTCGACACGCTGTCGGTGACCTTGGCACCCAGCGCTTCAAGTCGTTGTGCCAGTTCCTTGCGTTGATGCCCCGCCAGCGAGCCGGTGATGACGATGGTCTTGCCGTTGAAAGGCGAATCCGCGGGCGGTGGCGTTTTCAACTCCGCACGCGGTGCGGTCATGTCCACACCCGCGGCCCGCAATTCCTCGATCACATGCCGCCCCGCTTCACTGTCGAAAAAGGCCCGCACGCTCTTGGCGATCTCGCCGGGTTCGTAGCTTTCGCGGATCATGGCCTGACGCTTGATGTCCAGATCGCCCGTCGCCAGTTTGAGGTCGATGTCATCGGCGTTGGCCGTCATAAGGGCGTCAATTTCGCCGTAGCCCTCGGCCAGCATCTGCGACACACGCGATCCGACGTGGCGAATGCCCAACCCGGCCAAAACCCGCGCCAGGCCCCGCGCCTTGCTCTCCTCGATGCCCGAAAGAAGGTTGTTGACCTTCGTCTCCCCCATGCGTTCCAAGGCCAGCAATTCCAGGCGGTGTTCGGTAAGGTGATAGACATCGCCAAACGACGCCAGCAGGCCCGCATCGGCGAGTTGGTGTACGCTTTTTTCACCCAGGCCGTCGATGTCCATCTGATTGCGGGCGGCAAACCAGATGAGCCGCTCCCGCAGTTGGGCCGGGCACTCGGGGTTGGCGCAGCGCAAGGCCGCCTCGCCTTCCTCACGCGACACCGGGCCGTCGCAAGAAGGACACGCCGCCGGCGGTTGCGTCTCGACCGCTTCGTTGGGCCTTTGCTCCGGCACCACTTGCACCACCTGCGGAATGACCTCGCCGGCCTTCTCAATAAGCACCGTGTCGCCCACGCGAATATCCTTGCGGCGAATCTCATCGATGTTGTGCAGCGTGGCGCGCTTCACCGTCGTGCCCGCCAAGGACACCGGCGACAACTCCGCCACCGGTGTCAGCGTGCCGCCCTTGCCCACCTGCCAGGTGATGGCGTTCAACCTCGTCGCGGCCTGCTCAGCGGCGTACTTGTAGGCGATGCACCAACGCGGGCTCTTGGCCGTGCGACCCAGCCGGGCTTGTTGGTCGTAGGCATCCACCTTCACCACCGCGCCGTCCACACCATAGGGCAGCGTCGCCCGTTCCTTCTCAAACGCTTCGATGGTGTTCCAAACCTCATCAATCGTCTTGCAGACCCGCGGCTCATTGATGGGAATGCCCCAACCCCGGATGGCCATGAGAAACGTATGGTGGCCGGGGAAAAGATCGGCGGGCAGCACCTCACCGCGACCGTGGGCGATGAAGCGCAGGCGGCGCTGGGCCACGATCTTGGAGTCGAGCATCTTGAGCGTTCCGGCCGTGGCGTTGCGCGGGTTGGCGAACAGATCATCCCCGGCCTGCTCCCGCTGGGCATTGATGCGAACAAACTCGGCTGTGGGCATGAAGACTTCACCACGCACTTCCAGCACTTCCGGGGCGGGCGCTTGTGACTCGTCAAGTTTCAAGGGAATGCTGCGGATGGTGCGGGCGTTGGTGGTGATGTCATCGCCTCGCCGACCATCGCCCCGCGTGGCGGCCAGGGTCAGTCGTCCGCGCTCGTAACGCAAACTGATGGCCACGCCGTCGATCTTGGGTTCGACGAGGTAGGTCGGCGTGTCGGTCGGTGGTGTTGGCCGCGTTGCGTCATCGGTGAGGCCACTGAACAGACCTGAAGCGCTGTCCGTGGCGTCGCTGCCGGGCGCGGGCACTTCAGTGGTCGTGGCTGTTTCGGCCAATCCCCGCAGTACCCGCTGATGCCAGGCGTGGAGTTCCCCCGCACTGTAGGTGTTGTCGATGCTGAGCATCGGCACGGCATGGGTGACGGCGTCGAAACCTTCGATCAAGTCTCCGCCGACGCGTTGGGTGGGTGAATCAGGGCTGGCCAGTTCGGGATGCGCCGCTTCGAGTCGTTGCAATTCCGCCAAGAGTTTGTCGTATTCCTGGTCGCTGATGACCGGCTGGGCCTGGAGGTAGTAAAGCCGGTTGTGGCGTTCAATCTCGCGGCGAAGCTCGTCGATATGTTGGGCGGGGGAGGGCATGACGGTATTCTAATGCGGCGTTGACCCTCACAGCCTCATGCGCGAATGGCGCAAGACAAAACATGGGGCGCTGTTGCACGTTCGTCCGGGGGCTTACGCCCCGCGGCTCTGACAGAACGATTCAGGAAACCCGCTTGCTCTTCACCGAACCGGCATTTCTTTTTCTCTTTCTTCCCCTGTTGCTGGGGCTTTATTTCCTTGGCGGTCGGTGGTGGCGGAATCTCATCCTGTTGGCCGCGAGTCTGGCGTTCTATGCCTGGGGCGAGAAGGCCTACGTCGTCGTCATGCTTGGCTCCATCGCTTTCAACTACGCGATGGGGCTGGCCATCGAGCGCGCCCACATTCGCCGTCAGTCCACCGGCCTGATGCTCGCCAGTGCGGTGGCGGGCAACCTGCTGCTATTGGCGGCCTTCAAATACACCAACTTCCTCGTGGACAATCTCAACGGCCTGATCGCCTCCCTCGGGGCCGCGCCGCTGGAGGTCTCCAAAGTCCACCTGCCCATCGGCATCTCCTTCTTCACCTTCCAAGCCATGTCCTACGTCATCGACGTGCATCGCCGCGAGGTCAAGGCCAACGCCAACCCGCTGGAAGTGGCGCTCTACATCGCCCTATTTCCCCAGCTCATCGCCGGCCCCATCGTGCGTTACAAAGACGTCGCGGCCCAGATCCTCGTCCGCACCGTCACCCGCGAGGGCTTCGCCTACGGCATCCGCCGCTTTGTCATCGGCCTGGGCAAGAAGATGGTTATCGCCAACGCCCTGGCCTTGCCCGCCGACCAGATTTTCGCCGCGCCGGTAGAGCAACTGCCTTTCGGGGTCGCCTGGCTGGGGGCGGTCTGTTACACGCTGCAAATCTACTTCGACTTTTCGGGCTACTCCGACATGGCCATCGGCCTGGGGCACATGTTCGGCTTCCGATTCCTAGAAAACTTCAACTACCCCTATATCAGCCGGTCGATCACCGAGTTCTGGCGTCGCTGGCACATCTCGCTTTCCACGTGGTTCCGCGATTACCTTTACATCCCCCTGGGGGGCAACCGTCTGCGGGCCTCGATGGTCTATCGCAACCTGCTCATCGTGTTTTTCCTCTGCGGCCTGTGGCACGGCGCTGCTTGGACGTTTGTAATCTGGGGCCTCTTCCACGGTGCGTTTCTCGTCGTCGAACGGCTTGGCTGGTCGCGGGTTCTGGATCGCTTGCCGACCTTGGCGCGAAGTCTGTACGTGATGCTGGTAGTGATCGTGGGCTGGGTCTTCTTCCGCGCCGAAACACTGGGACAGGCCGGCAGCTACTTGACGGCGATGGCCGGCTTGGGCCACGCCACGGGGTTGGAATATCACGCCGACATGTGGTTGAACAATGAAGTCTGGTTGGCGTTGGTGCTGGGCATCGTGGGGGCCACGCCGATCATGCCCTGGGCGGTGGTCAAGGTCGAGGCGCTCATCGAACGCTTGCCCGCGAGACGTTCGGGCTGGTTGGCGGGCGTGGGTGAAATCGCGGGGCTGATTTTCTGTGGCGTGGTGCTGCTCTATTGCATGATGCTCTCGGCGGCGGGAACTTACAACCCCTTTATCTACTTCCGCTTTTAGGCTTCGATATGACGCGACACGAGACGACAACTTCCACGCCCCCCGGGGATGCGGGCACCAGACGCGGGCCTCTGCGTCGTGTCGCCGACTGGCTGCTGATCGCCGGCTTCATCGCGGCCTTGGCCCTGCCCCTGGGCGCGACCTTCCTGCGCCTCGACGCCGACGGCGGGGCTTTTGAAAATCGTCGAAAGATGGACTTCCCACGATTGAAGATGACGCCCAGAGGATTGGCGCATTTTCTTGGACCGGCCCGTTATTGGTTCAAGGAAAACTTCGGCCTGCGCGGTTTGATGGTCAGTTCACACGGCTGGATCAAATTGCATGTTCTGGGCGTGTCCGCTTCAGAACGCGTGGCCATCGGCCAAGAAGGCTGGTATTTTTACAGCATCAATGGGGCCATCGACTCCTATCGTGCCTTGACTCCGCTGACCAATGAAGAGGTGCGAAGTTGGGCGGAAGTGTTGGACGCTCGTCAAAATTGGCTGGCGAAACAGAATTGTCGTTACTTGGTCTTTTTTGCTCCCAACAAGTCCACCATCTACCCCGAGCATCTTCCAAATTGGGCCAATCGCATCGGCACAGAGTCGCGTCTGGATCAACTGCAAGCTCACCTCAATTCCCGCTCTGGCATGAAACTGTTGGATGTGCGGGAGACACTCTCCAAGCATAAACCGGATGCCGAGCTTTATCACCGCACCGACACGCATTGGAACCAACTCGGCGCGTTTTACGCCACCCAGCGGGTGGGGCAACAACTTCACGAATGGTTCCCCGCCGTCACGCCCGTGCAACTCGAAGACTACCGCATCGGAACGGATGACCGCTTCAGTGGCGATCTGATGGGCATGTTGGGCCTCTACAACGTCGAGTTCGAGTCCGCACCGCGTTTCATCCCGTTGCAAGGCAAGTGGGTGACGATGGCCGACGCCGACAAGGGCCGGCTGGTGGTGGAGAACACCGACCCCGCCGCGGCCAACCTGCCCACGGCCGTGGTGCTCTGCGACTCCTTCGGCATGAGAACCGTCCCCTTTCTCAACCATTATTTCCGTCGCGTGAGCTACCTGTGGACGGATCAGTTCTATCCGCCACTCATTGAGAAAGAGAAGCCGGACGTGGTCATCCAGGAGATGGTGGAGCGTCGCCTCATCGGCTACACGCCATGGAACCCGGCGGGGATGGAGTGAACGCCGCGGCTCAGAAAGGCGGAAATACGGTTTCGCGGCGTCATCCACCATTTGCCAGCGTGGGTGGGGATGGCGTATATTGTGGAGCTTCCTATTTCACGCCAACCGACACGCCCCACAGCTTTACCGCTGGAGATTAATAACGCCCATGAGCGACACCGACACGCTATTGAAAGAAGAAGTCCGCGACACCGCCACGGCCCGCAAGTATTTTGAGCAGGGCCGCAAGGCCGAGAATCACGGCGACCGCCTCAAGGCCATCGAGGCTTACGAGGCCGCTTACACCGCGGACCCTGACGACGCGGAGATTTCCTTCCGCCTGGCCTACAACTTGGACTTGGTGGGCGAAGAGGACGAGGCCCTGCATCTTTACGAGGCCTGCGCCCACGTCGAGAAGCCGCACTTAAACACCCTGATGAACCTCGCGGTGATGTACGAAGACCGCGGCCACTACATCCATGCCGAGCGTTGCCTGCGGCAGGTGCTGGCGACGGAACCCAACAACCCCCGTGCCCGGCTCTACATCAAGGATGTGCTGGCGAGTAAGGGCATGATCGTCGAGGACGAGGTACCCGAGAAGACGCAGCGCGCGGCCGTGGCGTTGGAAACCCCGGTGACCGATTTCGAGTTGGCGGTGCGAACCCGCAACGCCCTGAAAAAGATGAACATCCGCACCTTGGCGGACCTGGTGCGCATCACCGAAAGCGAACTGAGGGCCTACAAGAACTTCGGGGACGCCAGCGTCGATGAGATCAAGTCCATGCTGGCGCAGAAGGGCTTGAAGTTGGGCCAGGCCGTCGAAGAGCAACAATCGGCCGCCAAGCAGGCGGTTTACGATCAGCTTAAGGAAGAGACCGGCTCAACGGACGAACTGCTCAACCGCTCGGTCAACGACTTGAATCTTTCGGTGCGTGCCCGCAAGGCGCTGACGCTGCTGGGCATCGAGACCATCGGCGACTTGGCGTCCAAGACCGAAGCCGAGTTGATGGGCGTGAAAAACTTCGGCCTCACCAGCTTGGTGGAGGTCAATGAGAAGCTTGAAGAGGCGGGCTTGGCGTTGCGCATCCTGGAGGATGACGAGACCCTTGACGAAGCCGCGGCCGAGGACTTGGCCGGGCAAGACGCCGATGACGATGACGAGACCGAGAGCAAGGATTGAGCGTTGGTTTGATCCACGCACAAGAAACAAACATCCCCACAACCTCGCCTCACCGGGCGAGGTTTTTTCATTCCCGCGTCAATCACTCGCGACGTTATAGTTGTCTCTGATCTTGATCTTTCCTCCTTCGGAGTTGACCCGTGACCGCATTGAATGATCTGACGGACCTGACGAATCAAGTGGCCCTCATCACCGGCGCCAGTTCGGGCATCGGGGCGGCCGTGGCGCGGGAACTCGACGCGGCGGGCATGAAGCTGCTGCTCACCGGGCGGAACCAGAAAGCCTTGGACAAACTGGCGGGGCAATGTGGCAACGCCGCGGTGGTGGTGGGTGACATCACCGACCCGGCCCTGCCGACGCTGCTGATGGAGACCGCCCTGGAAACCTTCGGACGCTGCGATGTGCTGTTTAACAACGCGGGGGTGATGGAAGTCGGTGCCATCGAAGAAGTGGACATCGATCGCATCTGCGCCATGGTGCGGATCAACGTCGAAGCCGCCTTCCGCATGGCGTACGCGGCCCTGAAGCACTTCAAGAAACAGAAGCGCGGCCACCTGCTCAATGTCTCGAGCATCCTGGGCACCAAGGTGCGGCCAACCACCGGGGCATACGCGGGCACCAAGTACGCCATCGAGGCCTTCACCGAAGCCCTGCGCATGGAACTGGCGGGCACCGGCGTGCGGGTGTCAGCCATTGAACCGGGGCTGACCGAAACCCACCTGCAAGATCATTTCGGCGTACACCCGGCCAAGGCCCTGGGCATGAAGAAGATGCTAAAGCCCGCGGACATCGCCCGGGCCGTGGCCTTCGTGCTGCGGCAACCAGCGCACGTGAGCATCCCCCGTGTGCTGGTGATCCCGTCGGAGCAGGCGATGTAACGAAATTGTTTGGGCCGCCCGGAATCAGAACATTCGATCCCACGGATAAATGAGGATTCAAGCCCACGGATGAGACGCCGCTTTGGGCGGCTCTTCCGTGGGATCACCCGCACGGGACGCATAGGTAAAACCGGCGGTTATCCCACGGAAGCCATCGCGGCGATGGCATCCGTGGGCTTGCGAGGCTAATTCTTACATCACCGCGGATTGCGCAAGGGCTTGCTGCGGCTCTTGGCTTCGGGCTTGTCCTGGCCGATGGTTTGGAGCTTGGCGTCCAGCGACTTGGCCATGTCCGCCAAGGTGGTCTTCGCCAAAAACTCTTTAAGTTGTGCGCGAACCGGGCTCCAATGGTCGTGCTGCGGGCAGGGCTGTTGGTCGTCACACTTGGCCAGACCCACCACGCAGCGATCCAGCGGCTCGGTGCCGTCGATGATGGCCACGATGTCAAAGAGCGTGATGCGGTCGGCCTTGCGCGCCAAGGCGAAGCCGCCGCCTCGGCCCTTGGCGCTGACCAGCAGCCCCTTGCGCACCAAGTCTTGGAAAATCTTGGCCACGAAGTGCCGGGGCAGATCACTGCCTTCGCACAACTCATCGAGCAGCACGTAACCGTCGGGCCGCATCATCGCCAGGCGTGTCATGGCGCGGATGGCGTAAGCACAGGCGTTGGAGTAGATCATGGTTGCGGGCGCTTTCTTTTTTGGTTCCAAAGGGGCGAAAAAGGAGACAACCCCGAAAGCCTGAAAAGGACATCGGCGGATTATATCGCTTTGTCGCAAAAGAGGCGCGTTTGCATTGCGCTGCGGAGCGCCTACAATAACTGACGTAGTGGAGAGACTCCCTGAATTGACCGATTGAGTGATTGTGGGTTGAGTTTCAGCACGGTTCTTTTGCTTGTAAATCGAGGCGGTTGTCTCGATGAGCCGATAACAAGAGAGATCAGCATCACTTGGTGTCCCTCGGTGGACACCCCCTTGGCTTGGACAATTTTGCCAAGGCGGTTGACGGGGGACGGAACTTTCCGGGTCGTGAATTATCCATGCAATCCACGTTTGACCGCACGCCACGGGCAGAGCCTGGGCTAGGTCGGCGTACACCAATTGAAAATCGTTTTTTACAGTGTGCCAGGAGCGACTAACCATCGCGTCGAGGCGTTCTCGACGCAAAGATGACGACCGGCATCATGCCTCCCCAGCCCCCGCAAGTGATGTTCAAGCAAGGCGACCGTGTGCTGCACGCCCGACGACCCGAATGGGGCGACGGATTGGTGCGACAAGCCACCGCCATTGCCCACGATGGCAAAGACGCCCAGCGTCTAATCGTGGACTTCCCCAACAAGGGCCGGGTGACCATCAACACCGCAATCGCATCGCTCCAGGCCAAAGAAGGTAACACAACCATGAGTTCGAGCACCACGTTCCCCACCCGCGGCTTCAAATCCGCCTCCACCCGCAACTTCGATGACCTGAGCAACGGCTCCGGCTCCGGGGCAAACTCCGGGGGTGGCTCCGGAGGAACTTCCGGGGGCGGGTGGTTGGATCGCCTGGCGGGTAACAACAACGGCCACATGAGCGAGCTGTGGGCCATGCCCGC
The DNA here is from genome assembly GCA_038241095.1 of Phycisphaerales bacterium. Classification (GTDB taxonomy): domain Bacteria; phylum Planctomycetota; class Phycisphaerae; order Phycisphaerales; family Phycisphaeraceae; genus JBBDMX01. The sequence goes on along the minus strand of JBBRGB010000003.1, from coordinate 12,737 downwards.
CTCGTTCAACGATGTCTTCGCATCGTGGGGCGACCGCCTCAAGGCCGTGCTGGCGACCTACCGCTACGGCACCGACCCACGTCATGCCCGCAACATTCTCGACTGGGCCTGCGAGCAAACCGGGCTGGCCGACCCGTTGACCAAGTACAGCCGCTCGGAGTTGGAGCACGCTTTCCCGCGCTACATTCGGGATCGTGACAACTATCTTTTCGACATGTGCCGCACGTTGAAACGCGAGAATCGGATGGACGTGATCCGCGAAGTGCGTGCCCAGTGCAAGCTCCCCGCCGCCATGTCCATGCTAGACAAAGCCGGCCGGTAACGGTCCCTTTCCAACACCCCACGCCCTTGGCAAGGCTTGCCGTTTAGCGCCGCTTCACCCAAACCGCAATTCCAACCCCGCCAGCAGCGCCACAAAAACCGTCTCCGCATCCGCACGGGCATCCAGCACCAGATACCGCCCCGGCTCACCCGCCGCCTGATCGAGATACCCCTGTCTCACCCGGCGATGGAAAGTCGAACCCTTGGACTCCATGCGATCCAAGAGCGGGTTGAGCCGCCCCGCGGCCGTCTCCTGATCGACATCAAACACCACCACCAGATCAGGCCAGTGCGACCCCAGCGCCACTTTTCCCACCGCTAGGATTTCATCGACCGACAACCCCCCCGCCGTGCCTTGGTAGGCCAGGGTGGAACTGATGAACCGATCCGCCAGCACCAGTTGGCCCGCGTCCAAGGCCGGGGCGATGCGCTGGGCCATGAGTTGCGCCCGGCTGGCCATGAAGAGCAGCATCTCGCAGCGAAGATCGACTTCTTCCGTGTTTTCCGGGTCCAGCAGGATGTGCCGCACCTGTTCGCCGATGGCGGTGCCGCCCGGCTCGCGGACTTCGCAGACGTTCAAACCGTGTCGCTGGGCGTGATGCACGAAGCGGTGAAACTGCGTGGTCTTGCCGCTGCCGTCCGGGCCGTCAAAGACGATGAAGCGCCCGCGCAAGGCGGTCATCCAAGCGTCCACGGCGGCGGGTTGTGAAGAAGATGCTTCAGCCAAGGGATTATTCTCCAGGCGCTTCGGCCGGCGCGGGAAACTCCGGCGACTTGCCTTGCAGCACCGCCACCACATCGCGCACCACCCAACTCATGTTCATCAAAGCCCGATCCGTCCGCGAGGCCAGGTGCGGCAACAGTCGCACATTGGGACGGCCAAAAACGGGATACGCCGCGAGGGCATCTTCCAGCGGCGGGCCGGGCGGCGGCTCGGGTTCATGCACATCCAGCACCGCCTTGCCACCTTGCGACTCCACCTTCGCCGCCCACGCTGCCAAGGCCGGGGCATCGACGAGCATCCCCCGCGCCGCGTTGATTAACAGACAACTCGGCTTGAGCCGCGCCAGCATGGTGGAATCGACCAAACCACGATTGGAAGCCCGGCCATCGACATGAATCGTCAACACATCACTCTTAGCGTACAACGTCGCCTTGTCCACGAAATCAAACGGATAGCCCACCGCCTTGCGCAACGCCGCCTCCGGCAGCAGATCATTGACCAGCAGGTTCATGCCGATGGCGTGCGCCACCTGCCCCAACCGCTTGCCAATGCGGCCAAAGCCCAAAATGCCCAGCGTCATCTCATCGAGTTGCAGGCCCACCTCCGTCTTGCGCAGTTGATGAAACTCCGCTTCAGTCACGGGGCGAGTCAGCGAAAATCGTGGACGAAAAACATCGAGCATCAAGCCCAGCACATACTCCACGACCGCTTGCGTGTTGGCGTCCGGGGTGTAAACGACCTCGATGCCACGCTTGCGACAAGCCCGCAAGTCGATGTTGTCCAGCCCCACGCCAGCCCGACCCACGACCTTCAACTTCGGCGCTTGGGCCAGCAAAGCCTCGTTGACCTGCGTATAAGTGCGAACCACCAAACCATCCGCCTCCCGCAGATGTTCATCCAACGGCACCGCCTGCTCGTGCCGCGCCCAGACCACGTCGGCCTGCTCGCCAAGCCATTGCGCGGGACGGTCATCAAGCGTTTCGGCAATCACCACGGTCGGTTTCATCGCGGCAATGTATCACGAAAAGCAAGGCCGAATTAGGGCCAGCGCATTTGGATTTTTCAAGCACGTCCGCCAAGAGCCGCGCACGTAGTAAGCGGATTCCCTTGCCTTTGACGCCAAGAGCCGCGCACGGAGTAAGCGGGGTTCTTGCCCTCATTGACCGGCCTGGTCACCCGCTTACTGCGTGCGCGGCTCGTTTTGTGGCGTTGTGGTCGGTACCTGCGTTTACCCTGGGATGACCGCGTGCCGGGCTTCTCGCAAACGGGCGTGGCCGCGACGTTAAAATGCCGATGGTTGCAAGGGGAAACAGGGCAAGGTGGGAGTTGTGGCCGTTTGCCGCGCGTAGCTCAGCTGGATAGAGCATGGGATTTCTAATCCCAGGGTCGGAGGTTCGAGCCCTCCCGCGCGGACTTTCATTCCCTGGGCGCTGGCAGGCCCAAAGGCAGGCCGCAATACACCGCGAAACGCCACGCGGCCTCATCGAGATAGGCCTTGGTGTAGCCCTCCCCCAAGCCCATGTCGTAGAGAATCAAGTCCCGCCCCATCACCGTGTATTGCAACTGCGACCAGAACAACTGCAACCAAAACGCGATGTCAGCCGACGAAAAGTCGGGGCGAATCCGCGCCACCACCTTGGGCAACAACTCCTGCACGGGCACGAAACAAGCCAACAACGGCATCAGCACTTCGGGGTCGGCCTCCACCATGATGCGCTTGTACAAGGCCATGGTGTGCGGGTTGAAATCAGGGCCGTGACAGGCTTCCAGAAACGATCGCATGGCGTCACGCAGGGCGTCGGCGACGGCCTGCGGGTCGGCGTAATCCAACGCCTCGAAAAACCGGAAATGCTCGATGAGCCGGAACTCCGCCACCACGTAATGCTCGATGACCGCGAAGTAAAGTTTTTTCTTGGTCGCAAAGTGATAGACGATGGCGCTCAACGCGGTGCCGGCCTGCTGGGCGATGTCGCGCAGCGAAGCGCCCTCGTAACCCCGCTGGGCAAAAATGCGACCCGCCGCCACGAGCAAGGCCTGATGCGTGGCGATGCCTTGCGCATTGGGCTGGCGGCTGAAGTTGGAGGAAGAAGCTGTGGCCACGTTGAAAAATCACCTGCCGGTTGGATGTGTCGCCACTATAGCCCCTGCAGCAGCTGCCGCGTGGATCGTGGCAAGAAACTTTTTTAATGATTTTGCTGAAAATTACTTGACTTCAAAGAAGAGTGTTGTATGTTTTGATCGCATCAAGTCATACGTCCGTACTAGATAGTACGACCGTACGTCTCATAACCCTCGTGATGGGAGAAACATCATGAAAACGCTCGTGTTCGCTTCGGTTCTGACGGGACTGGCCTGCGTTGGGGCTGCCGAGGCCGCCATTGTCCACCAACAGCCTGCATCACCATTAACCGCGTACTCCAGCAAGAGTTATGGGGTGCCCCTGAGCCAGGAACTGCTCGATGGAGAAGCTTGGAGCATGGTGGCTTTTCAGGTTTATAGCGATTACTACTACTCCAGCGGCGATGCCAGTTGGGACAGCCACACCAGCCTGATGCAAGGCAGTGAGGTGGAAATCGCGCTGGAGGGTGCCCAAGTCGCCAATCTCGCGGTCGGGACGCGAATTGCCGGCGACACCAGCTTTTCCACTGGAAGTGCGACGCTGGGGGCTTACTATCGATGGAAGAGCATGTCCGGCGGATGGTCTTCCCCCAGTTACGGCGGCACCTTCGGCGGCGGCACCTTGGTCGCCGGTTACTTGGGCTTGGAACTCAACGACGGGGCCGACACCTACTACGGCTGGATGCGGATCGACGTCACCGCCGACGCCGCCCAACGCATGAACATCCACGAATGGGCCATCAACACCACCCCCGGCGAATCCATCCTCGTGGGCCAGACCGTCGCCACCCCCGAGCCGATGTCCTTGGCGATTCTGTCGGGTGGAGCGGGCCTGATGTTGCTACGTCGCCGTAGGCATTAAGTCCGGCCTCGGGCGTCGTTAAAAAACGTCAGTCGCGAATACAAGAATCACACCGGCATCCCGTCAGGGGTGCCGGTTTTTTTCTTGGCCGACGACAATGAAAAACTCCATTCAAGCAAATGATCCAGAGCTTGGATTGTGGTGCCGACAGGGAATGCTCCTTTTTCGGGGTATTGTTGTGGTGACGGCCGCCAAAGCGCGCGCACAAACGCCAAAGCAAATCCCAGTTATTTGCGTCGAAGTAATAAGATTTCTATTGTTTTTCCCACAATGGGTTATGGCACTTTGTGGAACACCGCGCGCCGCTTTTGTGCGCACAAACCCGGCGCGCGGGCCCTTGGTAGAGGGTCGATGTTCACGTTGGGACTTCCCAAGGTGGAGAAAATGGGTTGACCGCTCGTGATCACAGCGCATCGCTTCCTTGACAGTGTGGTATCCTTGTCACCAGCGGGTAAAATGCAGCCGTGGACGGTTGCCGATCGGTACTGTGCCGATCGCTCTGGCCCGTAACAATCGCACTCACTTTTACGAAAGGGTTTTGCCATGGATGGTCTCAAGAAACTCGCACTGGTCGTTCTGCTCGTGGCCGTGTCATCGCTGACGCTGGGTTGCCAAGGCGGCAAGCAGGCGGAGATGAACGATCGCTTAAACCACCAGAACCGCGAATTGCAATCGGCGCTGGATCGTGAGCGTGCCGCCCGTGACGCGGCGGAAAATGAACGCATGGCCTTGGCCACCGAAAAGTCACGCCTCGAAGCCGAGCGCGAAAAGGCGCGCCAGGAAGCCCTGGCCAAGCAGAGCCAGCAACCCGCCACCGCCGCGGGCAACAGCGGCATGGCGGCGGCCAACACCGGCTTCGCCGGCATCGAAGGCGTCGAAACCGAAATGCGTGGCCGTGACATCGAAGTCCGCGTCGCCAGCGATGTGCTCTTCGCCGCCGGCCGGGACACGCTCAACGACGCCTCCAAAAAGACGCTGGGCCAAGTCGCCAGCGTGCTCAAGCGTCAATACGCCAACAACAACATCGTCGTGGAAGGCCACACTGATGCCGACCCCATCCGCAAGAGCAAGTGGGCCAGCAACCAACAGCTCAGCGAAGCCCGCGCCGCGGCCGTGCAAACGTATCTGGTGCAACAAGGCGTCAACGCCAACCGCATCCGCATCGTGGGCTACGGCGAAAGCCGCCCGCGCCAGACCAAGGCCCTCTCACGCCGCGTGGAAATCGTCGTGCAGCAGTAAGGGCGGAAAGTCTTGAGACTTGAGTCTTGAGTCTTGAGCCTCGGACAACAGCCCTCAAGACTCATCCCTCAAGACTCAAGACTATTCCAATGATCGGCATCATCGACTACGGCATGGGCAATCTGCGCAGTGTGCAGAAAGCCTTTGAGCAGGCGGGCGCTGAGGCTCGCATTCTGGAATCCCCTGGCGATGACGCGGGTGGCGAAGGTCTGTCGCGCTTGGACAAACTCGTCCTTCCGGGGGTCGGCGCGTTTGCCGATGGCATGGAGCATCTGCGACAGCGCGGGTGGATCGCCCCCTTGCACAGTTTCGTCGCGTCGGGTCGTCCACTCCTGGGCATCTGTCTGGGGTTGCAACTGTTGTTTGATGGTTCGGAGGAAGACGCGTCGTCGCCTGATGAACTGGTGCCGGGGCTGGGGTTGTTGCCGGGACGGGTGGTGCTTTTTGATCCACCGCGGGGCGAAGGGTTGCCGCGCTTGAAGGTGCCGCACATGGGTTGGAACACGCTGGCTATGCAACGCCGCGCTGATCCGCTGCTGACGGGCATTGAGGACGGACAAGCGGTCTATTTCGTCCACAGCTATTACGCGCAACCCGATGAGCCGCTTGGTGAATCGAACGGGGCCACCAGGCAATCCGGGGGGGGCGGGGCCATCACCAGCGCCGTCTGCGACTATGGCCATCGCTTCACCGCCAGCGTTTGGCGAGACAACATCTGGGCCACGCAATTCCACCCGGAGAAGTCGCAGCAAGTGGGCCTCCGCATGATCGCCAACTTCGCCCGCCTAGGCACGTGAATGAACTTCGTTTTTAACGCCAAGGCGCGAAGGAAAGGCGAAGGCCGCGAAGTTAAACAAGCGGAATCATCATCCTCCTATCTCTGACTTCTTACTTCTAACTTCTTACTTCTTAACTTCTTACTTCCTTCTTCTTCGCGGCCTTCGCCTCCCCTTCGCCCCTTCGCGTTAAAATCGAATTTTTCGAGTCCCCCGCCATCCATGCCAAACCCCACCCCAAACACCTGGGCCACCCTGCCCCTGCTGGCCGAACCATCGAAATACGTCGCCTGCCAGTGGGATATGCGCCAGCACCCCGCCCGCAGTGCCTACTGGCTCGAAGTCTTCCGCACCCACTTTCCCGCTCTGTTAAACGAAGCCCGCGCCGAAGCCGCCGACCGGGGACAAGACGAAGCACTCACCACCCAACAATGCCAGCAGGCCAGCGATCATTTTTCCCACTACCTCGACGCCATCGAGCGCCGCCCCGATGACCACGGCCGCCTCGACATCATGACCATCTGCCTGGCGCGCGAAGCCGCCTTGCGCCACGCCGGCATCGCCGACCCGTACGCCCTGGCCAAACGTCGCCAAAACGACATGGCCCTGGCCATCCTGCCCCGCCTCTTGCAAGAACTCGACACCCTGCCCGACCACCAGCGCGACGAACGCATCATCCGCGGCATCTTCGCCGGCAACATCTTCGACATGGGCGCCACCAAAACCAACGAACTCTTCCGCGACGGCCGGCAAGTCGATTTCCACGACACCCTGGCGAAACTCCGTCCCCGCCCCTGGGCCTGCGACGACCTAGATCGTTGGCTCCAGCGCCTGGCCAGCGCCACGCCCCACCGCCAAGCCCTGCTCTTCGTGGACAACGCCGGGCCGGATGTCATCCTGGGCATGATCCCCTTTGCCCGCCATCTGCTCCAGCGCGGCTCGCGGGTCATCCTCACCGCCAATCCCAAACCATCGCTCAACGACATCACCCTCGATGAACTCGAACAACTCATGGAGCGCATCACCGCCTTCGATCCCGTCCTCGCCGACGCCTGGCGACAAAACCGTCTCCTGCTAATCTCCAGTGGCAACGACGCCCCGCTCATCGACCTGAAGCGCATCGCCCCGGAACTCGCCGCCCTCGCCCAGCCCGGCGAAGTCGATCTCGTGGTGTTGGAAGGCATGGGCCGGGCCGTGGAAAGCAACTGGCAGGCCCGCTTTCTCTGCGACACGATCAAGGTGGCGATGATCAAAGATCAAGGCGTCGCCGAGGCCCTAGGCTGGGAAGTGTACGACCTGGCCTTCCGCTATGAACCGGCCCCGGTGTGATGCGCGTGGCCCCGCCTTGTCCGAGCCGCAAGGCGTAAGCCTGCGGACGAGGGGCAACAGGCGCGCTGTCACACACCATGTTTTTGTTCGACTAGGAACGTTCCGTCCGGGGCTTACGTCCCTCGGCTCTGGCATTCCCCCACTCCCTTGCCCGGGCCTTGCACGCGCTCCATCACCAGGTATCCCGGCCGGGCTTTGACTTCCAGGTAGGTGCGCCCGATGTAAGCGCCCAGAATGTAGAGCGCCAGCATCAACATGCCGAAGCCCGAGACCGTGACCACCAGCAGGATGAAGAGTAGGTCCACCACTTCGATGCGGGCGATGCGGTCGCGGTAGAAGATGAAGCCCAGCACCACCAAGGCCGAGAGAAGGAAGCAGAGGATGGCCAGGCTTTGCGCCAGGCGCAGGGGACGGATGCTGGCGCTGGCGATGCCGTCGGTCGCCAGGCGGTAGAGGCGTTTCCATGAGTATTTCGTTTTGCCCGCGGCGCGGTCGGGGCGGTTGTATTCCACGCCGACTTGCCGGAAGCCTACGTAGGCGCGAAGCACCCGTTGAAAGCGCAGGCGTTCGGGCAGGGAGCGCATGGCCAGCACCACGCGGCGGGTCATGAGGCAGAAGTCGCCGGTGTCCAAGGGCACATCGATTTCCGAGAGCAAGGCTGTGAGACGGTAGAAGGCCCAGCAGCCCAGCCGTTTGGGGAGGCTGTCCTTGCGATCCTGGCGCAGGGCGTAGGCCACGTCGTAACCTTGACGCAGGCGGGCGGCCATGTCGAGGATGAGTTCGGGCGGGTCTTGCAAGTCGGCGTCGAGAACGGCCACGAGGTCGGCATCGCAGGCGTCGAGGCCGGCGGAGAGCGCGGGCTGGTGGCCGAAGTTGCGCGAGAGACGCAGCAACACTCCCGAAAATCCCGCCCCCCCTGATAAACCGCGTTGAATGTGGTCCGCCAGCAGGGTCGCGGTGGTGTCCCGGCTGCCATCATCGACGAAGATGACCCGCACTGGGCCCAGGCCGTGGGCCTGGCAAACCGCAGGGGCAAAAGCGGTGTTTAGACGGGTGATGAGCAGGTCGATCATGGCCTCTTCGTTGAACACGGGGATGATGATGTCCAGCGACAGCGTGGGCAAGGGGGAGGCAATGGCGGAATTGGCGGGGGTGGTCATGGCGGAAACCTGTGGAAGTGATCACAGCCTATCGCAGGCGGTGCGGCCTTGCGCGGCAGGCGGCGTCGAGGAAGGTCGCGGACGATGAGCACATGGCGAAATCGATGGAATCCGCTTACTTCGTGCGCGGCTCTTGCGGAGGAAGGCAAGAATCACACGGCGGCAAGGGCGGAGCCGATAATGGGGGCATGACACAGGTGGTTTCGTTGGTGTTGAGCAACGGCGGATTGGGTAGCCTGGTGGCGACAGCTTGGGCTTTGGCGCAAGCGCGGCAAGAGGCGGGCCAAGCGCGGGGACGGTTGGCGCTGTTGCACTTGGCGGGCACGGACGCGGCGGCTGGGCAACGCTGGGAGCATGTCCAACGACAGGCGAATCATTTTGAGATCAAGGATGTGGTGAGACTTCAACCGGTGGCAGTTGGTGGGGGAGATGAGGAATCGCGTGGTTCGGCTTCGCCGCCACGAGATGAAGGACATCGAGCCTTGACGGTTCCCCGGCTGCTGGTGGAGGGCATGGCGCGGACGCTCCTGTGCGGGGCTGGCTCGCTGGTTTGGCCGGTGCATTGCGGGGATGATTTGGACTTGGCCGCCCGCGCCACGCAGCAGGCGATGCTCATTGAACAGTTGGCGCAGCTAGAAGCAGCTGACGATGAAACCGTGGCGCTTGGTCACGCGCCTTCGATGGCCACATCGCCCGCCATTGCCATGCCGCTCTTGGAGTTGACGGATCGGCAGATGGTGGAACTGGGGGCGAACTTGGGCGTGCCTTGGGAACTGGCTTGGTCGTGCGGACAGCGGGGGATGAAGCCTTGTGGCGGTTGTCCGGGATGCCGTCGTCGAGCCACGGCTTTCGCCGAGGCGCGGATGATGGATCCGCAGTGGGAGCGAGCGCGGGAATGATGGGATGATGGTTTGCGATCGCGTGGACCCGAAAAAGGAGCCATCCATGCTCTGTGGAAAAACCAGCTCTTGGCCTTGATTTTCACCATCTTATCGGTGCTATCCTTGCCATTGTGAGCACCAGCGGCTAGTCGCCACGGATGATGGCGCTGGAGGCAAGGCAAACGCATGTGGATTTGTAAGAGAGCTTGGCCACGAGCCGCGCACAAAATAATCGGGGTTTTTGTCCTCCTTGACCCGCGTGGTCACCAGCTTCCTCACTGTCGCGGCTCGTTGATCCGCAGGGCGTCTTTGAGCCGTTGCGGTTCATCCTTCTTTTCGTGAGGTGCGGCCAACGAGAGCCGGGCCTGACGGGTCTTGCCACAGGCGGTACACCAGAGCCGTTGCACGGGCCGTTGGAGCCATACCGGTTTGACCCCGATGGGCAAGGGCGCGGAAGCGGCGGGTGACCACCCTGGCCCTCGTGACCGACCGGCTGCCGCACTGGCCGCAACACAAGGTGTCGGGGTTGTGGCCGATGCGGAATACGATGGCTCCGTCGATGATGTCGGTGGCTTGAAGGCTGTGGCCGCACAGGCCCCATGCGTGGTACAACAAGCTGGTGGACATGCTGCGGTTTCCCTTCTGAGGTTTCGTCACTCCAGAGGAGACAGGCATGTCCAAACTATTCAAGTTCGACCTGCGCAAGAACCGGATGAGCCAAAAAAACCCCGCCACGGTGACGGGGTTGTTGCGTGCGATTGTCATGCGGGGATGACCTGTTTTCAGGCCTTGGCGGTGGCGGCCTTTTGCTTCTTGCCGCCCGCGCTTTCGCCAGCGCCGGATGACGCGCTGACGTTGGTCTCCAAGCCGCGACGTTGATCGCGCAGGCGACGCTTACGACCCACCCGCTCCCGCAGATAGTACAGCTTGGCGCGACGCACATGGGCGCTGCGCTTGACTTCGATCTTGGAAACCTTGGGCGAATGCAGCGGGAAGATGCGTTCCACGCCTTCGTTGGCGACGATGCGGCGCACGGTGACCATGCGGTTGAGGCCCGCGCCCTTGATCGCCAGGACGACGCCTTGGAAAATCTGGATGCGTTCCTTTTCGCCTTCAATGATGCGGAAGTGCACATCGACGGTGTCGCCGACCTTGATCTGAGGCACTTCGGCCTTGAGTTGGGCCTGTTCGACGCTCTTGATAATGTCTTGGCTCATGGAGCACCTGCTGGGGGGTTGTGGTGGAGTGGTCTCGCTGGCAGTGGCGCGAGCCCAACAGAATACCGCAAAGCAAAAGCGTTGTCGAATGCGGCCTTGGCAAGTTTGACATTCGCAGGGCCAGCCTGGGCTGAATCCGCGTCATCCACCGCATTGAAATGAGACGAAAAGGAGGGTTTCGACATCAGGGGCGCGGGCTGTTATCCAAGTCGCGTGATGGGACGAAATCGGGTACAATTCAGGCTTGGCCCCGGCAGCGCCGAGGCCGCTCTTTTCTTCGCAAAAACAAGGCCGAATTGAACATGGCAGACGATCTTGATCCCACCGTCGGCGACGCGGCCCACGGTGGCGATGACCATAACGAAAACACCCCGCCCGGCGAGGCCGGTTCCCCCCCGGATTCACCCCCGAATTCATCCCCGGATTCTCCTGCGGATTCTTCCCCCGTCGAAGTGGTCGTGGGCGGTGAGGGCGATGCCTCGGTGCCGGGCAGTCGCGTTGAAATCGCCATTGAGCAGGAGTTGGCCGACAGCTATCTGACCTATGCGATGTCCACCATCATGGACCGTGCGTTGCCCGATGTGCGTGACGGCTTGAAGCCTTCGCAGCGGCGCATCCTCGTGGCCATGCACGACCTGAATCTCTCGCCCGGTCGCAAGCACTCTAAGTGTGCAGGCATCGTGGGCGAGACGATGAAGAAGTACCACCCCCACGGCGACCAGGCCATCTATCCCACCCTGGTCAACATGGCGCAGGAGTGGAAGACCCGTTACCTGCTCATCGACAAGCAAGGCAACTTCGGCTCCATCGACCCCGACCCGCCGGCGGCCATGCGTTACACCGAAGCGCGGCTACACCGCCACGCGATGGAACTGCTCGAAGACCTTGATCTTGAGACGGTGGATTGGCAGCCGAACTTTGAAGAGACGTTGAACGAGCCGAAGGTTTTGCCGGCGAAGTTTCCCAACCTGCTGGTCAACGGTTCGACGGGCATCGCGGTGGGCATGGCCTGCTCCATGCCGCCGCACAACTTGGGTGAAATCTGCGACGCCATTGACGCGGTACTGACCAACCCCGACATCGGCCTGCCCGAACTGATGCAACTTGTGCCTGGCCCGGACTTCCCCACCGGCGGCACCATCTGCGGACGGCGGGGGATTCTCGAAGCATACGCCCACGGTCGCGGGCGGCTGACGCTGCGCGGCAAGATCGAGCACGAGCAGACCAAGAGCGGACGCAACCTGCTGGTGGTCAAGCAAATCCCCTACCAGACCTCCAAGAACGACGGCATCATCAGCAAGATCGTCGATTGCCGCAAGGATGATCGGCTCACGGATATTTCCGATGTGGTGGATGAATCGTCGGGTCGCACTGGCATGAGGTTGGTCATCGAGTTGAAGAAGGGCGCTGACCCGCAGGTGGTGGAGAACCAGCTTTATCAGCTCACGCCGCTGCAAAGCACCTTCAGCATCATGAACATTGCGTTGGTGCGTGGCCAGCCGCGCACGCTGGGGTTGAAGGAGCTGATTCAGCTTTACATCGATCACCGCATCGAAGTGATTCGCCGGCGCACGGCTTACCGTCTGCGCAAGGCGCAACAGGAAGCGCACCGCATCGAGGGATTGATTTACGCGGTGTGCGATCTGGACGAAGTGATTCGGCTGATCCGGTCGTCCAGGACGCGGGACGAAGCCATTGAGAAGTTGATGGTGCGTGGTTTCCGCATTCCGCCTGAGCATCCATTTGCACCGCGGGTGCCGGCGCGGTTCCTGGCGCAGAGTGCCGACAAGCAAGTGGCCTTGTCGCGTGCCCAAGCCGAGGCGATTGGGCGGTTGCAACTCATCCAGTTGGTCGGTCTGGAAATCGACAAGCTGGTGGACGAATACAACAAGCTGGTGACGCAGATCGAGGATTACGAATCGATTCTCGCCAGCCACGAGCGGGTGGTGCAGATCATCCGCGCCGAGACGGCTGACTTAAAGTTGCGTTACGGCGACGCGCGGCGCACGACGTTTTCCGCCGACGCTTCGGACTTGAGCTTGGGCGACCTCACGCCGCAGGAGCAGGTGGTGGTGACGATTTCGCATTCGGGGTACGTCAAGCGTCTGCC
>JBBRGB010000002.1:0-39820 GCA_038241095.1 Phycisphaerales bacterium | reverse complement strand
CAAAACCGCATCGGTGTTGGAACCCGAAGAGTTCTGCTCGATGGTGCCGTTGTTGGTGATGGTGCCGAAGATTTGCGGGGCAACGGCGTTGAGGATTTGCAGGGTGCTGCCGCTGGTGAGCGTCAGGCCACCCAAGGCCGCGGTGTTGGCGGCCACACGGATGCGACCGGTGCCGGCGGTGGTGAGGTTGCCGCCGAAGAGCACGGCCCCACTGATGAGGTCCACTTTGGAACCGGCCAAGGCCTGGATGGTTCCGCCGGTGTTGTTGAAGTTGCCACTGGCCAGTTGCAGCGTCCCGCCGTTGGAAGCCTGCATGGTGCCGGTGTTTTGCACGTCGTCATCGCTGCCGCCGATGTTGGCCGAGGTGTTGGGGGAAATGGTCAGGGCCACGCTCTGATTGGCGTCAACGAGGCCCTGGTTGATCACGCCCATGTTGGTGCTGGCACCGATCTGGCCCGAACCGGCCAAGGTGTGGCCAAAGGCGTTGGTCAAAACCCGGCCAGTTGCGTTGCTGTAGATGCGGTTCAAGGTGCTGTTGCCCAGCAGCAGTTGCCCGCCGCCGGTCAAAGTGACGTTGTTGGCCAAAACGATGTTGGTCGACGACCCCGTGGAGTTGAGGCTGATCAGCCCCGCGTTGTTGACCTGCGTGCCCGCGAGGGTAAGGCTTGTGGCATTGTTGAACGACAACGCATCGTTGCTCCCCACCGTCAGGTTGGCGATGGTGCGGCTGGCGTTGAGCGTCACGGTGACCGCCGTGTCCCCATCGTCGATGAAGACGTTGAAGCTGCCATCGATCGGCTCGCCGTTGTCCCAGTTGGCGGCTTGGGTCCAGTTGCCGTTGCCGTTGAAGGTCCAAGTGGTGTCCACCGCCAGAGCGGGCATCGCCAGCGCCAAGGTCATCGAAGCTCCGAGCATCGCCGCGAAAGTCCGCGTCACGGAGTCATTGACAGTCTTCATTTTTTCGCTCCCCAAACAAACCAAAAGTGGCTTCCAAGCCCGCCCATCCATCGCCCGCCCGCCACAACGCGGAACCGCGCGGCAATGGACTTATTCCAATCCAGTAACCAGTAGAATACCACACGGCATTTCGAGTGTCAACCCGACCAAAAGCCTAATATGTAAATATTTTTTAAGCTTTTTATTGACCCCAAAACCCTTGATAACACCCCAACGCCAGCGGCCTTTACAGCGGCGACACGCTCAGTGAGGCCGTGATCGTGTGCATGTGGCTCGGCGGGAGTTCGATGGCGTTGTCCGCGGCGTTGACCGTTTCCAGACAGATCATTCCCGGCCACTCATCATCACCAAAGTCCGGCATGTTCTTGGATTTCGCCACCCACGGGTTCCAAACCACCGTGGCCCGCGAACCCATTTTGTCCACCGTGATTCGCCGCGACAGGCCGGGGTCTTCCAACTCCACCGTCTCGGCGGTGTTGACGTAAATGCGATCCGTCTCGGCCACGATGCAAATCGGAGCCTCGCCCTCCTCCTTTCGCTCGCTTTGGGCCATCTTGTCGATGTAGGTCGTCCCGGCCAGCCCCTTGACCCCCACCTTTTTCACGTCCTTGACGGCGAGATAGGTGTGCAGGGCCTCGGAGTAGGACATGGGGGTCTTGCCCAGGTTCCGCACGGAAAAACTCAGCGACAACCGCGTGCCGAACACGGCCTTGAACTTGGCCTCAAAAGTGTGGGGCCAGGTTTTGTCGGCCTTGTGATCCAGTGACAGCATGACGACGATACCGGTGGTTTCGTCGGCGGTGACGCTTTCGAGTTTCCAGGCTTTTACACGAACAAAGCCGTGCCCCGGCGCGCTGGCGTCATCAGGCTTGGGGCCGAACCACGGGAAACAGATCGGCACCCCGCCGCGGATCGGTTTATCCACGGCAAACTGGCTGGCTTGACTCATCCACAACACGGGCTGGGCGCCAGCCGGTTGCCAGTGGGTCACATGAGAACCATGTAGATAGATTTCGCCTTGGCAGTCGGGCGTGTCGATGACCAGTCGCGGCAACCCGCCCTGGCCCTTGTTCAAGGTCACGCCGCCGGGCAGCGTCACATCCGTTTCCAGTGAATTGCTCATGGACGCCATTTGACCCTACCGCGTCAATTCCCGCAACCCGCATCCGAATCGCAGTATCCCCCGCCCCGTTTAGCCACGCAGCGCAGCGGAGTGCCCCCCCGCTTTTCTCCCAATCCGACCCATCCGGGAACCAATCCTCATTTCATACGTCCAACCTCATGAGCGCCAACCCCACCAAACAACCGGAGCTACACCATGCGTCACCCATCCCTGTTAAGCCTCGTCGCCGGCATCATGTTCTTGGGCGTGGTCATCGCCATGCTTCTCTCGGCCGGTTGCGGTGGCCAGCCGCCCATCAGCGGCAACATCAACACTACCGCCGGCCGCAGTCAGCAACTAATGGTTCTCGCCGCCGAGGAAGCCGCCGCCATCAGCGACATCGACGCCCGCCTCACCCGGCAACTCAACCTGGCCAACGCGCAGATTCAGCGCGGCTGGCCCAGTGACGCCCGCACCACGCTGTCGGGGGCTTCGCAAACCCTGGCCAAGGATGGCAAGGCGTTGAACAACCACGCCCGCATCAGCGGCTGGGTGGCGGTGTCGCAGCTTTCGCGCCAGGCCGCCGATGACGCCACCGGTACCCGCGCCGTGGAGCAGGCCGTCGGCGATCTGCTGGCGATCGAGGATCAGGCCCAGCGTTGCCAGTACGTCATGGGGCTGGCCAACGAGTTGCAGTATTTGAAGGGTCGTCCCGCAGCCGCGGATTTGCTGGCCAAGGCCGGGCCTTGGGCGCGGGAGATCGACAGCGTACCCCAGCGACGTCAAGCCTTGGTGGCCTTCGCCTCGGCGTTGTTCAACTTCGACGATTTCAAGGCCGGGCAATCCGTGCTGCGGCAGGATGATGACGCCGCTTGGCGCTCCGACATGCTCGTGGCCCTGGCCACGCCGGTGGAGCGTCACGATTACAAGACCGCCAATACCTCGGAGTTGCGGGCAGCCCATGAAGTCGATCAGGGAATGGCCGATGCCCCGTCCTCCCTTTCCGCGCAGCCTTACTTCGGCCAAAAGCTCCGCTTCGAGGATGTCTTCCAAGGCCAGACCAAATCGCAAACCCAAGGCGATTGAGTGGCGGTGGGTGGCATCCTTTTTTACACAGATCAACACGGATGAGCACAGATAAACACAGAGAAGGCGGAAAACACCAACGCATGGAATCTTTCTCCATCCGTGTTCATCTGTGTTTATCAGTGTTCATCCGTGTTACAAAACCAACACCTCGTTGCGGCCCACCGCGGATTGATTCACAATGAAACCATGAACCCACATCACTTCACTCGCCACCGCCATTTCACCCTCGCGTCGCTTCTTCTCCTTGCCGCCATCTTCGCCACCAGTGCGGCCGCCGCGACGCTGGAACTGGCGAAGATCAAGACCGCCCCGGAGTTCAAGGTCGCCGTCGAACAAATGCTGGCCGATGAAACATTGCCGCCTCAGCGCGCCAACGCCATGATCTTTCCCCCCGTGGAGGTGCTGGGCACCAAGGCCGACCTCGTGCTGGCGGAATTGCTGGCCTCGCCCAACCGCAACGTGCGGGCCTATGCCGCCAAGGCGTTGTCCGAAGCGCCCGATCTCTCCGAATCAACCACCACCGCCCTGTTGAAACTCTGGGCAAGCGAAGAAGATTACGCCACCCGTCAACTGCTCGTCGCGGCCCTGAACCACGCCGGTGACACGGTCACCGCCCAAGCCTTGGAACACCTTAAAACGCTCGCTGTCCAAGAACCTCGACCCGACCAACGCCTCGCCGAAATCATCACCATCCTGGGTCACGCCCGCAGCCCCGAAGCCGTCGAACCGTTGTTGGCGCTGATCGACACGTACGCCCGGCGGCACGTGGTCACGGCCTTGGGTCGCATCGGCGATGCCCGCGGCGTCGAACCGCTGGCCGCGATTCTCAAGGATCACCGCAGCGAAAATCGTGACGCCGCCGCCGTGGCCTTGCTGCAAATCGGCGATGAACCGGCCCGGCAAGTCATGCTGGCGTTTCTCGAAAGCCAGGAAGGCGACATCGCCCCGCCCATCGTGTCGGCGCTGGCCGACTGGCGCGAGCCAAAATTGCTGCCTGTGATGCGACGAACGCTCAAGGAGCACGACGACTCTCGTGCCCGCGCGGATGCCGCCGCGTGGATGGGGATGCTCAAAGCCGCTTCCGAAACGCCCGTGCTGCTCGAAGCCTTGAAGGACAAGTACCCCGAAGTGAGCATGGCCGCAGCGGTGTCGCTGCACGCCTTGGGGCGGGACAAGCAGGCCACCGATGAAATCCAAGCCACCATGACCCAGCGCGGTGGATACACGCACAAGCAAAAAGAAGCCGTCAAAGCCATCGTCGCCATCGGCCCAGGTGTGGTGCCCACCGTCTCCGCCGCCCTGCGCGACGACAAAATCGACCTTAACGCCCGTGGCTATTACGCCCAAGCCTTGGGGCAGCTCGGCCCCGCCGGTGTCGCGGCCGCCAACGGTCTCCTGCGCGACCGCCAGCCCGAAGTAAGACAACTGGCGATCCAGGCCCTGGCGGCTTCGGGTGTCGAAAAACAAGTGCCAAAACTTGAAGCCGCTTTGGATGGCGACCCCGAACCCTTCGTGCGTCGGGCCGCGGCCTTGGCCCTGCGCGATATGGGCTGGCCCGGCTACCGCGCGTTGCTCAAACTCGTCGCCAAGCCGGGCACCCAGGCCGAGGCCACCCGCGTGGCGGCCATCGCGGGACTGAGAGGATTGAGCGGTCTGCCCGACGCGGCCTTGGCCTTGGAAAAGGCGATGGCCGACCCCTCGCCCAAAGTGCGTCGTGAGGCCGCGATGGCTTGGGGGTACTTCCCGCCCGAAGTGGGCATTCCCGTCTTGGAAGCCGCCGCCGCCCGCGAGCGTGATCGCATGGTGGCCAACGGCATCAAACAGCAACTTGAGGAGTTGCGCCGCCGGGTGAAGTAGCGTTCTTGATTGTCAGAGCTGACAGGCGTGAGCCTGCGGACGAACGTCACCGTGTGTAGTTACGTCCTTGCGCCTTCTCCCCGCGGGCTTACGCCCGTCGGCTCTGACGGTACGCCGCGTCTCAGTCCCAATCGCCTATACTGATTGTCTCGCGGGATTCGCGCGACTGCCGCGACAGTTTTTCAACAAAAACGAGGTGACGATCATGGCCGAGGATCAGGCCCCTAAGATTCACGTGGACGATGACTGGAAGGCGCAGGCGCGAGCCGAGAAAGAGCGGCTGGCGAGCAAGCCCGCCGATGCCGCCAAGCCCACAACCCCCGGTGCCCCCGGAGCCTCGGCTGGCGCTGGCGCGAAGGCTGGCAGCGCGCCTGGTGCCGGTGGTCTGCCCCCGGCCAACTTCCAAACCCTTGTAAGCACCATGGCCACCCAGGCGCTTTTCGCCATGGGTGCCATCGCTGACCCCCGCACCGGTCAGCGGCACCAAAGCTTGGACTTGGCCCGGCATCACATCGACATGCTCACGGTCATCGAGGAAAAGACCAAGGGCAACCTCACGCCCGAGGAAGCCGACATGATCGCCCAGACGGTGTATGAGCTTCGCACCAACTACATCCGCTTGGCCAGCGCCGCCCGCGGGGTGTGAGTTTGTTGACGCCACTGGCACCGGAAGAAAAAGGGGACATCCACAATTTCCGCTTCATGGTCGTTCGAATCACCCAAGCGCCAAGGAAATTGTGGATGTCCCTTTTTCGTTCCACACGCGGTTTTATTCTTGCTAAAGTAAGTTCAATCCCTCTTGGAGTTGCCTACATGCAGATCACGGTCACAGGCCGGCACTTGGAAATCACCGACGCCATTCGTCAATACGCCGAAGGCAAGGTCAACAAGTTGCCCCGTTATTTCAATCGCGTGCTGGCTGTGGATGTGGTGGCGACCAAGGCCGAAACCCACGCCGTGGAGGTCGAAATCAAGGTGACCGTCGCCGGCCACGACCCTTTCATGTCCAAAGTTCACGGCCAAGATCTTTACGCCTGCATCGATGATGCGGTGGACAAACTCGAACGTCAACTGACCGACCACAAGGAAAAACTCCGCCAGCACAAGGGCAACCCGCCAATGTCGGGTTGAGCCGATTGCTTGATGTGCCGTGTCGTCGCGTCAACCTTGTTTTCGTTTTGCCAAACACTGTTCCGCATGGGGTGGGCCGGGGTGATTTGAAGAGGATTGATTCGCATGAAACTTCAGGATTTCGTCGTCAACAACGCCATCGTTTCCGAACTTCAAGCCAGTGACCGCGATGGCGTGATTGGTGAGTTGGTCGATGCCTTGATCCAAGCCAACGCAGCTCCGGCCGAGATCCGGGACGACTTGGTCAAGCAACTCATCGCCCGCGAAAAGAAGGGTTCGACCGGCTTTGGCAAGGGCGTGGCCGTCCCCCACGTCAAGCACGAGCGGATCACCAAGATGGTCGCGGCCGTGGGCGTGTCGCAGAAGGGCGTGGACTTCAAGGCCTTGGACAAGGCCCCGGTTTACGGCGTGGTGCTACTGCTTGCGCCGGCTGCCAAACCCGACGCCCAGCTTCACGCCATGGAAGTGATTTTCGCCAACCTGCAAAAGGATCAGTTCCGCCGCTTTCTGCGTCAGGCCAGCACCCGTGAGCAGGTACTCGACATCCTCCAAGACGCCGACGCCCAGCGTTTGTCGTAAGCGGCCGCCCGCCGGGTCGTTTCCACGACCATCAGCGCTGCCCCGCCTGGACCGCCCGCTACGTTGTCCCCTGATCAACCCCGCCCCGCTTGGCCGGCCTTATGCCCGCCCGGATAAAGGCCGCCCATGGATTCGGCCACGAACAACACCCAACAGATCACGGTACGGATCATCAACAAGTTGGGCCTCCATGCCCGCCCGGCGATGTCTTTTGTCGATGAGTCCAACCGCTTCAAGTCCGACGTCAAGGTCAGCAAGGGCAACACCGTCGTCGATGGCAAGAGCATCATGCAGATGATGATGCTCGCCGCCACCCAAGGCACGGAACTGACTGTGCAAGCCACCGGCCCGGACGCGGGCCAAGCGCTGGCGGCCCTCGAAGCCTTGGTTGAACGTAAGTTCGACGAGGAATGAGCACTGCCACTGTCCCCATCAACGGATGGTCGTGCTGCGCAACTCCTCCTTGTCCAACCATTTCTCAGGCATGACGAAGCGCCGCTATTTCGAGAGCTTGCCATAACCGCGCAATCAATGCGCCATCCTTATGGGTTGAGTCCATGGCGGATGGCTTGAAACGGCCAAGGGCATCGTAAGTTTTTCAAAATCTCCTGAAGGGCGGCTAAGGCCTTTCCCCATGTCCACAAAAGGCCAATAACCGACGCCGCTTCCATGCGGTCAGCGATGGCCGTGGCTCGGCGACCGGGCTTTAATACTTCAACTTCGAGGCCACCGCCCTCCTTCGCTTTGACAATACGCGGGCGGCAACCTCCCGAGAAAGGAGCGGTACCATGCGAAGTCAGGAAAACGGATCGACCAATCGACTCACGGAACAGGGCGACCAACCCGTCGGCCCCAAAGCCCTGATCGTGCGGGTCGGAGACTCCATCTTAGAAGTGGAACGGCGTTTGATTCTGGCTACCTTGGAAGCCCTTGATGGCGACAAGCCCAAGGCCGCGCAAATGCTGGGCGTCAGTCTCAAAACGCTCTACAACCGTCTCAACGCCTACCAAGCCCAAGCGGTGCTGGAAAGGGCTGATCGCTACACCGGTGGGAACGGTTCGGTTCATGACGGCCAAAAGCCACCAGCTTTAAGAGCCTTGGCCGGCTGAATTAGCGAACCACCACTAAGAAACACCCGTGGCCTCGCTTTGTCGGCGATGTCCAAACTTTGAAGAAAGGAAACCTCATGCTCGCACTTACCACCCTGGGATTGGTCTTGGTCATCATTCTTTTGCTGCTGGTGATCGGTGCCCTGCCCGTGTACCCGCACAGCAAGGCTTGGGGGCCGACGCCTTCGGGCATCTTGGGCCTGCTGCTGGTCATCCTGATCGTGTTGCTGCTACTGGGCCGGATTTGATGCCGTACCCACGGGGCAACTGTCACTGATGAAGGTCGTCATGGTACCGCAGCGGTTCCTGGGGGGCGGGTGACCTTGACTTTGACTTTGTAGTTGCCGGTCCAGTTGTAATTGCGGGTCGAGTAGTTGTCGGCGCAGGCCCAGCCGAATTGCAGCTCGCCGTTGCGGTCAGCGACGAACTGTTGCGAGGCTCCGATATTGACCATCTCGCCGGTGGAGCCGATGCGGGCCATGAGCGTGCCGACGGGAATGCCGGGGCGATACTGGCCGTAGTTGGCGGCACCGGCGGGGGTGATCATGGCGTTGGAACCGCGGGGGGTATAGTTGATTGCTCCCTCGGCCTCGACGCTCACACGGTCGCCGCGCTGTAGCCGCACGCCAGCCGAGGCCAGTTGCCGCTGCACCATGTTGAGGCCCTGCACGGTGACGCTTTTGGCGATGGTCTGGGCCTCGCCGGTGTCGCGCACGGCGTAAAGGATGTCGTTGAGCGACAGGTCAAGGCGGCCGTATTTGCTGGCGACGGAAAACTCGCCGGGCGTTATTTCGCCCACGATGGTGAAGGCTGGGGTGACGATCAGGTCGCCTTCCAGCAGTTGATCGGTGGGCGGCTCATCGGAATCAAAGAAAAGATCATCGTCACCTTGGAGTTCCACCAAGCGGGCACGCAATTCGCCCAGGCGCTGCCGGGCGTCATCGTTACCGGTGTCGGCGAGATGAGTGTCGATGACGGGGATGATCCGCGGGCCCAAGCCTTCGAGTTGACGCAAGGCTGGCTCAAACTCGGCGGGGTCTTCGCGGGTGGCCCCTTTGAGCAAATCGGCAAGTCGTTGCGCCAAATCGCCCCGGCTCTTGAGGCCGGGGGTGAAACTGACGATCTGTGTTACAGGAACCGTCAGCGGCCCGTAACGGGTGTTGACGGTGACGCTGTCCATTGACAGGTCACCGGTGAGGATGGTTCCGTCGGCCAGGTGCAGTCGCAGGGCATCTTTCTTGGCGGAAGCGGCGGGTTGAGCGGCGGCGTCCTGGGCAATGGCCAAGAACGGCAAGAGAAGCAGTGACAGGATCGCCAGGGCGGCAAACCAGTGCCGGGATGGAAAGAGCGAACGTGGCATGAGGAAAACTCCCGAAGTGAAATAGCGTGTCCCGATCAAACGATTGAGAGGTTCCCTAGCGAGCCGGGATGGTCTGGCCTGAACCTCAATATGAACACAGGTTAACATAGTGGCGCGGCTGAAGCCCGCGACGCCATCACCGGCGAAAATCAATGACGTATTCAACGCGGGGTATCGCGTCCATGCAATGGCCCGAGGGCAAACTTTTTCATCCAGCGCGGGTGGTGGTGATCACCTGCTCGGCCATCCAGTTGGCTTTCGCTGGCGGGTTCATCGTGCAACAGGCACAGGGCCGGGGCGGGCACCCGCTGCCGCTGGTGGTGGCGATTGCCTTGATCTTCATCGCCAGCGCGGGCCTGCTGGTGCAGCGGCGACGATTCAACCCGCGGTTTCGGCCCATCGTCATCAGCTTCAACGCCGTGGCCATGATCGCCGCAGCCTTGGCCATCGTGGTGGTGCTGGTGCTGGCGGCCGAGAAGGGGCTGATCAACCCCGTGGGGCGGGTGATGGGTTTCTTATTGTTGACCGCCACCTGCTTCGCCAACATGATCGGCGTGGGTCATCTGCCGATCTCACGCTCGCAAGCGGGGTATTGATTAGTCTTGAGTCTTGAGTCTTGAGTCTTGAGACGGGGAACAAAAGGCTTGGGGCTTGAGATCGGTCTTCGATTGGTTTTCCCTCAAGACTCCAAGACTCAAGACTCAAGACTATACCTAAACACAACAACCCGCCTTGTGGGGCGGGTTGCGTGCGGGTTGGCTTGGTATCGATCGGTTGATGGATCGTTGACAAGCGAACAGTTGGGGCCTTGGCGTTGCGTTACCGCAACGTTATTTCATGATTCACCGGGTGCTTTTAAGGGCATTTTAGTGAGGGAATGAAGCGAGGTGGTGTCTGACTTACACGCTGCGGATCGCTCCGCGTACTTCGGGCTTTCAACCGGGCCGGGCTGTGAAGACCGGTGGGTGGTTGGAAGCTGATTGAAGGGGCGTGATCTAAGGAAATCCCTTAGAAAGGAGGTGATCCAGCCGCAGGTTCCCCTACGGCTACCTTGTTACGACTTAGTCCCAGTCACCGATCTCACCGTGGGCACCCCTGAAACGGGGCGACTTCGGGTGCTACCGGCTTCCATGACTTGACGGGCGGTGTGTACAAGGCTCAGGAACACATTCACCGTGGCGTAGCTGATCCACGATTACTAGCGATTCCAACTTCATGGGGTCGAGTTGCAGACCCCAATCTGAACTGGGGCGCAATTTTTGCGATTTGCTCCACCTTGCGGTATCGCGTCGCTTTGTTTGCGCCATTGTAGCACGTGTGCAGCCCAAGGCATAAAGGCCATGAGGACTTGACGTCATCCCCGCCTTCCTCCGGTTTGACACCGGCAGTCTCGTTAGAGTCCTCGCCATGACGCGTTAGTAACTAACGATAGGGGTTTCGCTCGTTAAGGGACTTAACCCGACACTTCACAGCACGAGCTGACGACAGCCATGCAGCACCTGTGCATGTTCCACTCTTGCGAGCGTCATTGATCTTTCGACCAACTAATCCATGCATGTCAAGCCTTGGATAAGGTTCTTCGCGTTGCTTCGAATTGAGCCACATGCTCCACCGCTTGTGTGAGCCCCCGTCAATTCCTTTGAGTTTTAGCCTTGCGACCGTACTCCCCAGGCGGTACACTTATCAATTTATCTTCGGCGCGGATGGTGTCAGAACCTCCCGTACCTAGTGTACATCGTTTAGGGCGTGGACTACCGGGGTATCTAATCCCGTTTGCTCCCCACGCTTTCGTGCCTCAGCGTCAGAATCCGCCCAGTAGCCTATCTTCATCATTGGCGTTCCTCTAGATATCTACGCATTCCACCGCTCCACCTAGAGTTCCAGCTACCTCTTCGGACCTCAAGTCTTGCAGTATGCCAAGCTATTCCAGGGTTGAGCCCTGGGATTTCACAAAGCACTGACAAGACCGCCTACGCACCCTTTAAGCCCAGTGATTCCGCACAACGCTTGAGGCCTCTGTATTACCGCGACTGCTGGCACAGAGTTAGTCGCCTCTTCCTTTGGGGTTGCTCATTGTGTTGCTAACCCCTGACAGTAGTTTACACCCCGAGGGGCTTCATCCTACACGCGGCGTCGCTCCGTCAGACTTTCGTCCATTGCGGAAGATTCGTTACTGCAGCCTCCCGTAGGAGTCCGGGCAGTGTCTCAGTCCCGATGCGGCCGGTCGTGCTCTCACACCGGCTACCCGTCTAAGGCTTGGTGAGCCGTTACCTCACCAACTACCTGATAGGACGTTCCCCGCTCCCAGGCCGCCTGAACTTTGCCCATTGAGCCATACGACTCTGTGGGTTCATCAGGTATTAGCACACCTTTCGGTGAGTTATCCCTGAGCCTGGGGTACGTTAGGAAAGCATTACTCGCCCTTGCGCCACTCTACTTGGGCCGAAGCCCTTTCGCGTTCGACTTGCATGTTTTAGCCACGCCGCCAGCGTTCGTGCTGAGCCAGGATCAAACTCTTCAATTGTAGATCATCGACCCGGTCCGAAGACCGGAGTCTAAATCAAAGAAGGTTCGACACTGAATAACCCTGTCATTGACAGGGCCGGTCACGAAAAGTCTCGCGACTTTCCGCTCCGAGCCTCGGCTAAGGGGCTCGGATCAGCTCAAAAATCCATCACTGAATTGCAGGTATCACAAGGATGTTTGAGCCCCGCCGGTGTTACCCGGCAGAGTTTAAATAGGTCGAATCCAAATTGACTGTGACAGCCAACCTGAACCGACCACACATCCTCGCGGCTTCCCAACTGTTCACTTGTCAAAGATCAATCGGCTTTCAAGCCTTCTCGCCTTGCCCGACCCCGACGTTTGCCGTGGCCGTTTCAGGCGAGCCGCACATTCTACCGGCTTCTCGACGCTTGTCAAGTCGCCAACTTTTCGGCCCGCCGACCGGCTCTCGCCAATCGGCCAACCGCCGTGCGGGGAAGGGGAATTAAAGCACGTCCAGCCCCCCGCGTCAAGTCCGCCGCTTCCCTGCGGTGCAAAACTGTGATGTTTCCACAAAGCGGCGGGGATTATCCACAATGGGGGGGGGGCGGAGTAAATTCTCAAGACTCATCCCTCAAGACTCAAGACTTGCATGCGCCCCTCCGCTGCGCTGCGGGCTAAACGGGGCGGGATGCCCGTGTTTGTTACACTTCCATCGTCGTCGGATGGCGACACACGGAGTTTGAACTATGCGACAACTGGTGATGACCGCGGTGGGGCCTGACCGTTCCGGGCTGGTGGGCCAACTCACCGGCTCGCTGCACAAGGCCGGGGGAAACGTGGCGGATTCACGGATGGTGAATCTGCGCGGACAGTTCGCCCTGCTGGTATTGGTCGAAGCGGATGAAGCGGTGTTGCCCGGTCTGCGCCAGGCTTTCGAGAACACCGCGCAATCACTTGGCTTGACGGTGTCGGTGACGCCCCAAGCCGCGGCGCTGTCGGCGGTCAAGGGCGTGCCCTATCGCTTGAAAACCTACTCCGCCGACCAGCCCGGCATCGTGGCGCGGGTCAGCGACTTGCTCCGGCAACACGGCGTCAACATCGAGGAACTTTCCACGCGACTGCAATCAGCGCCCTTCGCCGGCGAACCACTGTTCACTATGGAAATCGACATGACCGTGCCTTCGGGCGTGTCGGTGCGCAAGCTGCGGGCGGAGTTGGAAACCGTCTGCGATGGCTTGAACGCCGATGTCGATCTCGAACCGGCGTGAGGCTGGCGGGGTAGTAATTTAGGATCACAGGGAAAGCCGTGCCCGTTGCCGCGGCCGCGCGACGATGAACTGACGAATCGAAGCAAGGAGTATCGATCATGCCACAATCCTTTGAAACCGTGCTCTGCATCGCCATGGGCGTCGCCCTGGCGGCGGCCTGCGGCTTTCGCGTGTTCGTGCCGCTGCTTGTCGTGAGCATCGCCGCCAAGTCGGGCCACGTTCAACTCGGCGCGGGCTTTGAATGGATGGGCCAGTGGCCTGCCCTGTTGACCTTCGCCGTGGCCACGGGGTTGGAGATCGGCGCTTACTACATTCCCTGGCTGGACAATTTGCTGGACACCATCGCCTCACCCGCGGCCGTGGTCGCCGGCACCATCGTCAGCGCCTCGTTCATCACCGGCGTGGACCCCACGATGAAATGGGTTCTGGCGGCCGTGGCCGGGGGCGGGTCGGCGGCGGCGGTTCAGGCCGTCACCGTCGGGGCGCGGGCCGTGACCGTCGCCACCACCGGCGGACTTGCCAACCCCGTGGTTTCCACCGGCGAATGGGTCGGGGCCGCGGGACTCTCCCTCTTGGCGATCATCGTGCCCATCGTCACCCTGCTGCTGATGCTGGGGCTGGTGGTGATGCTGGGGCTGTGGGTGGTTCTTCGCCGTCGCGGGCGGAATGTGCCCGTGGTCACAACCTGCGCGGCCATCAACCCCCCCACCGCCGCGCCTAGTCCGACGCTGCCAGCGTGATTGCGGCCACCGTGGGTCATGCGAAATTAACCGTCTCTTGGTGCGTGACTTGAGGCTGTAACGCGCCTAGAATCCAAGGATATTTCGACGTTCACATTCCTCAACCGGAGCGTGTGTTTTGGCGGTACGCAAAGTCACAAAAACGAAAGACGTGGACGGCCAAACGCTGGAAAAAGGCGATACCGTGGCGACGCTGTTGGACAACGTGACGGCCAAGATCGCCGATGTGGCCGTGGAAAGCGACAACACCGCTTTTGTCTGCCTGCGACCGGCACACCGCCCATTTAGCAAGGGCGTCTGGCACCCCGCCGACCAAGTGCAACGCATCGGCAAGGCCAAAATCAAGGTCAAGAAATAAGACCGGGCAATTTATCGCCCTGCGATTATCGCCTTGTGGTCCACAAGCTGATACAAGCCATTTATTTCCGCGGACCGTACCACGCGGCTCTGCGCGAACATACCTGAATTATGTTGCAAGACGTGTCACTCGCGTTCGTCGGGCAGGTCGCCGGGCACTGTGGAGGTTTCTTCGGGCGGGGGAAACGCGGGGGAATCAGCCGCTTCAGTCCAGTCCTCGCAACTGCTCAGTCGCAGCGTGCTGGGGCAGGTCTTGCGGTAACCCAAGCGGCGAATCACCTCCAGCACCTGCGTCCAAGAGGGGAAGGGCACTTGGTTGACCCGCTTGTAGGCGTCAATGGCGGCGATGAAGAGGAACTGCTCGCCGGTCATCTGGCCTTCCTCGGCGGCCTTGGTGAAGTCGTTGCGACGCCGGCCGGGGCCGCGACGGCGCTCCAACCCCGTGGGCAAATGCCTGCGATCCACCACCGTCTGACGGCGGTCGGTTCCGCGTTCCACCTGCTGTCGCGTCGTGTCTTGGGCGTTGGCTTCCATCTGTGCCGGCTCCTTTGGCTCAAACCTCGGCGAGCCGGGAGCCAATCAACGGCGACCCGGGGCCTCAGTCCTCGTCGTCATCCAGATCATCATCCTCGTCATCGTCGAGGAAGTCGTCATCATCGTCGTCGTCATCGAGGAAATCGTCGTCATCTTCCTCTTCGTCATCATCTTCATCGTCAAAAAGGCCATCGTCCTCAAACTCTTCTTCATCTTCGACCATCAAAAAGTGCCAATGGGGCGAAAGCCAGTCGGCGCGATCCGAAGCCGGTGAAGCGGTTTGGGCGGTGGAGTGGGTTGCGGGGAGGGCGGGTTGGAGCAGTTGGAGCATGGTGAGACCTCCGAAAAGGTTGCTTGTTGGAAACGGGAAAAACGGTTGTGCGGTCAAAGCGGGCGACTGTCGCCCACGTGCTTCCGAGCGGTTACACTATCGGCCCAAACGCGTTTGTCAACATCAGTTTTTTAATCCCGGCCCTCAAGACCTTTTTCGCCAAGGGCCGCGGGCCTCACGGGACGATTTTAGCGGAGTTTTTTCGATGGTTCAGACCGTCCGACCCAACCTGCCGCAGTGGCATCCACTTGAAGCCTTGGCCGCGTGGCTGGTGCCGGGGCTGGGTCACGTCATGTTAGGCCAGCGGGCACGCGGCGTCATTGTCGGCGTCACCATCCTTTCACTCTACCTCGGCGGACTGCTCATCGGAGGCATCAGCGTCATCGACCGCCAAGCCCACTTCGCATGGTTCTTCGGCCAGGCCATCGTCGCGCCCACCCTCGCCCTGCAATGGACTCACAACCGTCTGGACTACGGCGGCAAGCCCAACCCTGTGACCAATCCCGCCTACACCCCCGCCTTGGGCAGACCCGATGAACAGGGCGTCCTTTTCACCGCCCTGGCCGGCCTGTTGAACCTGCTGGCGATTGTCGATGTCGTTTACTGCGATCCGAAGGGGCCGCGACGTGAAACATCACAAGCGGAATCCCCGGCCACAGGTTCGCCCCCGGTGCCGATGCCTGGCGACGCTTCCTCGACAACTTCCGCAACGGCTTCCACGGACGATGCCGCCCCACCGCCGATGGCACTCAACACGTTGGCGCTGCTGCCCCTGCTGGCTTGGCGTCCGTTTCTCGATCCCATTGCCATCGACCGTTACTGGCTGCTGCTGATCCTGCCCATGGCCTTGGGCGTCGCCATTGTTTACAAGGCCCTGCGTATTGATGACCTGCGGCAACTGCCCCGCAAGGCCGCGGGACTGGCGGCACAGATCATCCTCTACATGGCGCTGGCGGCCTTGGCCGTCTGGCTGGCGACGGTGTGGATGTGAGGGGGAAAAAGGCTTGAGGCTTGAGGCTTTAGGCTTGAGACTTGAGTTTTCTGACTATTAGCCGCAGCGTCCCCGCTGCGCGTCTTATCAATAAACAACAACCCCCCGGACGCGCAGCGAGGACGCTGCGGCTAAAAGTCAGAAACATCAATCGTCAACAAGCACAACAACAAACTCTCCCCCTCGCCTGCGCAAGCCCCAAGCCTCAAGCCGTCTTCAAGGATTCCCCATGCACATCAAGACCCATCTGGCGCGGCTGGCGAGTCGAGGCACCCTTAGCCGGGCGCACACCGAGGAAGCCTTCGAGGCCATCATGACCGGCCAGGCCACCCCGGCGCAGATCGCCGCCTTGCTGTCGATGATTCAGATTCGCAACGCCACCCGCGATGAAATCGTCGGGGCCGCCACGGTCATGCGTCGCCATGTGGTTTGCGTCCAGCCGCCGGCTGGCCTGCGGATTGTGGACACCTGCGGCACGGGGGGCACGCATTCGACGACTTTCAACATTTCGACGGCCGCCGGGATCGTCGCCGCCGCCGCGGGCTACGGTCAAGGCATGGCCGTGGCCAAGCATGGCAACCGCTCGGTCACCAGTCGCAGCGGTTCCTCCGAGGTACTCGAACGCTTGGGGTTGAAGTTGCGGGTCACGGGCCAAACGCTGACGCGATGCCTGGAGGAAGCGGGCTTCTGCTTCTGCTTTGCCCCGGCCCATCACCCAGCCATGAAACACGCCGGCCCGGTGCGGGCGGATTTGGGCTTTCGCACCCTGTTCAACCTGTTGGGGCCGCTGACCAATCCCGCCGGGGCACTGCGGCAAGTCATGGGCGTGTACGACCCGGCGTTGACGGAATTGATCGCCGAGGTGTTGAGCGAACTGGGTTCGGATCACGCGATGATCGTCCACGGCCACCTGACGTTTTCACCATCGCAAGGGCAGATCGGTCTTGGTGAAATCACCACCACCGGCCTCACGCGCATCAGCCACCTGCACCGGGGCCAAGTGCGGACTTACGACTTTGATGCCCGCGAGTTGGGATTGGAAACGACGGATGTGAAACAGCTCTCGGTGGAGGATGCCGACGTCAGTGCCAAACGGGTGCGTGAGGTGCTGGCCGGGGAAGCGGGGCCATCGCGTGACATTGTGTGTCTCAACGCCGCTGCGGCCCTGCTGGTGGGCGATGTGGTCAAAGATTTGCCCCACGGCCTGCGCTTGGCCTGCGCCGCCATTGACGATGGCCGGGCCGCGGCCACGCTTGACAAAGTCATCGCCTTGACGCAGACCGACCCCACGCCGCAGACGTGAATCATTTCTTGCCGCGACGCGCCTCGGCGGAGGCGGCGTGGGCGTCAAGCCCCTCGGCCCGCGCCAAACTCGCCACGGCATCAATGACATGGTCAGGCATGCCCCGGCGATACCAGACAGTGCCG
The DNA here is from genome assembly GCA_038241095.1 of Phycisphaerales bacterium. Taxonomy (GTDB): domain Bacteria; phylum Planctomycetota; class Phycisphaerae; order Phycisphaerales; family Phycisphaeraceae; genus JBBDMX01. The sequence goes on along the minus strand of JBBRGB010000002.1, from coordinate 22,500 downwards.
CTACGTTTCAAGAACGTGTAAACGCTCACCCCGCTGGCGAAGCGACCGGTGGTGCCGGTGGGCAGGCAGTGACTTGGGCCGGCGAAGTAGTCGCCCGCAGCCACGGGGGTGTCATCCCCCAGGAAAAACTCGCCCCCGTGGCGGAGTTTGGCCAGCAGCTTCCGCGGCTCCTTGACCGCCAGGTTCACATGTTCCGCCGCCAAGGTGTCGGCCACCGCGATGGCCTCTTTTTCGCTCTTGACCAAGATCGCCGCCGACTCATTGGAAAGCGCGTTATCGATGACTTCCACACGCTTGCGCTGGGCCTTCTGTTTTTCCACCTCGGCGACGATGCGTTGCAGCACGCGCCGCGACCAGGCGATGACGAAGCACTTGCCCGGGTCATGCTCGGCCTGCGCCAGCAGGTCCGCGGCCACCTTCGCCGGGTCGGCGCTGGCATCCGCCAAGGTGACAATTTCACTTGGGCCGTAGAACCCATTGTCCGTGCCCACGATGCCGTTTAATTGTGCCTTGGCCAGTTGGACAAAAATGTTGCCCGGCCCGGCGATCAAGTCAACCTTGCCCACGCGCTGCGTGCCCAAGGCCAAGGCCGCGATGGCCTGCGCTCCGCCGATGCGATAGACCCGACTGATGCCCAGCATCTTGCAAGTCGCCAGAACCAGAGGCGAAATATCGCCCCCGCCCCTCGCGTCTGCGTCATTCAATTCACCGGGCTGTCGCGTGGGCGGAGGTGTGACGACGCTAATGCGGTCGGCGGGCACACCGGCGACCAAGGCGGGCACAGCCAGCATGATGACGCTGGATGGATACGCCGCCTTGCCACCGGGCACGGCCAGCCCCACGCTCTCCACGGGTGTGAAGCGCAGGCCAAGCTCCGCACCGTCAATGGTCACGGGTTTGGTGTCACGGGGCAGGATGTGTTTCTGGTAACGGCGAACATTAACGATGGCGGCTTTGAGTGCCCGGCGAAGTGTGGGGGCAATGGTCGCAGCAGCAGCGTCGATTTCCGCTTGCGTCACGGCAATGCGGTCGGCCTGGAAACCCGGATCGGTCCATTGCCGCATGTAACGAACCACCGCCACATCGCCTTCCTTGCGCACTTCGGAAATGATCTCGGCCACGGCCCGCGAGGCGTCGCTGTCGAAGGAACTGGTGCCCCGCAACTTGGTCAGCAAGCGGTCAAAATCGGCGCGGCCGGGGGCGGTGTTGATGTCGAGTATCGCAAGCATGACGCCATGATAACCCGTCGGCACCCCGGCCCACGTTCACCTTGCGCGCTGATACCTGCCATCACGCCGGGCCACGAGGTTGCGGATCTGCAGCAGCGTCAAGTCCGCCTGCAACGGCCCGGCGGGAAGCGCGGTCAACGTGATCAACTCATCGAGACTGCGCGGCTCGGTCAAGGCGTCGAGCAGCTTGCGTTGCGGCTCGGTAATGTTGGCTTCAAAGAGACTTGCCTGCGCGGTGGTGGGCTTGTCACGTGACGAACTTTCCAAGGCCACGTCAATGCCCGCCCGCAGCGAACTGCCGGCTTCGCCCAAGGAATCCAGAATGTCCGCCAGATTGGTTACAAGGGCCGCCTGCCCGTTTCGCAGAAGTTTGTGACATCCCATCGAGACGGGCGAATCGACCCGGCCGGGCAGGGCCATGACCTCCCGGCCATGTTCCTCCGCCGCCAGTCTCGCGGTGATCAACGCCCCACTGCGCAGGGCGGCTTCCACTACCAAAATACCCAGGCTCAAGCCCGAAATGATGCGGTTGCGGCGGGGAAAGTTCTCGGCGATCGGCGGAGCGGTCATGGGCAGTTCGCTCACCACCGCGCCATGACCGGCGGCGATCTGGTCAAACAGTTCGGCGTGATCCGCGGGGTACGGCCGGGCCAGACCGCTGCCCAGCACGGCGATGGTGCGGCCACCGTGGCGCAACGCGGCGCGATGGGCTGCGGCGTCGATGCCGTAGGCCCCGCCACTGATGATGGTCAACCCCGCATCAGCCGCGAGTCCTGAAAGACGGTCGGCCTGTTCGCGCCCGTACTGCGTACATTTCCGCGCACCGACCACGCCCAGTGACACCGCATCCGACTCGGCGAGTTGCCCACGCACAAACAGCAACGGGGGCGGGTCGGGAATCAGCCGCAACAGCTTGGGATAAGCCGGGTCATCAACCGCCACGGCGACGGCCCCGGCCTTGGCCATCGTCCCGCGTTCGTGTTGCACCGCGTCTTGCCGTTGGGCCGTGGTCATGGCGTCACGGATGGCCGCGGCGCGACCCTGACCGATGCCTTGCACCCCGGCGAGTTGAGCGGTGGAAGCGGATACCGTGGCAGTGGCGGAGCCAAAGTATTCCAAGCAACGCCGCGTCAATGTCGGCCCAAGGCCCGGCGTGAGTGTCAGCAGCAGCAACGCATCGGCGTCGTTCATACGGGCAATATAACGTGGGGATGACAGATTTGAGAGAGCATTCGCGGCAAAGTATCGAACTCATCCACGAAGGCCCACGGCCTTTAAGGCGCGTTGGGTCACTTCGTTGACCTGTTGCCGCGCCGCCTCAGCGCCGCGCCGCAGTACGGCGTCGATCTGTCCCGGATCGGCCATCAACTCGGCGCGACGTTGCCGAGCATGGGCGAAGGTGTCGAGGATCAGTTCGTACAAAGCCTGCTTGGCCTCGCCGTAGCCCATGCCACCGGCGTGATAGCGATCCGCCAGCGCGCTGGCGCGCGGGTCGTCCACACCCGTCAAGGCGCGGAAAATGAAAAACACCGTGCAGGCTTCGGGGTCCTTGGCCGCCTCGACGGGGGTCGAATCGGTCTTGATCGACATCACCCGCTTGCGCAGGGCTTTTTCCGGCAAGAACGGGTCGATGGTGTTGTCGTAACTCTTGCTCATCTTCTGCCCGTCCACGCCCGGCAACACACCCGCCCCGGCCGGGACGATGATGTCCGGCAGCTTGAAGGTCGGGCCGTAGGCGGCGTTAAAGCGTTGCGCCAGGTCGCGGGTGATTTCCACGTGCTGCCGCTGATCCTCGCCCACGGGCACGAAGTCGGGATCGACCGAAAGAATGTCAGCCGCCTGCAGCACGGGGTAGGTGTAGAGGCCGATGGAAGCGGACAGCCCCTTGGCGGTCTTGTCCTTGAAACTCGTGGCCTTGTCCATCATCGACTTGGGACAAACGCAGCCTAGCAGCCAAGCGAGTTCCGTGACCTGCGGCACATCGTGCTGCAGATAAAGATGGGTGCGATCCGGGTCGATGCCAAAGGCGATGTAGTCGATGGCGACTTGGCGAATGCGCTGCCGCAGGGCTTCGGGGTCGTTGCCGGATGTCAGGGCGTGGTAGGAGGCCACGAAGATGAACATCTCGTGGGTTTCCTGCATGCGAACAAACTGACGGACAGCACCGACGTAGTTACCCAAGTGAAGCTGGCCGGAGGGTTGAATGCCCGAGAGAACGCGTTTCATGCGGAGGATTGTAAGAGATAGTCTTGAGTCTTGAGTCTTGAGTCTTGAGTCTTGAGTCTTGAGTCTTGAGTGATGAGTGTGGAATCTTGAAAAGAGTTTCAGGTTTGGAAGTTAAAAGGCCTACGGCCACGCTTGCGGTTTAGCGCCGGCCTCCAAGCCTCAACCCTCAACCCTGCGCACGGCTTCGCAGAATGCCGCGATAAGTCGCGCGTCCTTAACACCGCGGGTGGACTCAACGCCGCTGGAAACATCGACGGCGTAGGGTTTGATGCGCTTGATGGCCTGGGCGACATTGCCCGGATTAAGCCCGCCCGAAAGCATCAGGGGCGGCATGTCGGCAAAGGCGTCGCTGTGTTGCAGTTTGGCCAGGGCGTCCCAATCGAAGGTGTGGCCCGACCCGCCGGGCAGGGCGTTGGTGTGGGCGGGCGGTGCGTCGAAGAGGATGGCCGCGAGGTTGGGGCAAGCGTCGCGCCAAGCTTCGAGCACTTGGGCCGCATCGTCGTCGAAGCTGATGGACTTGATGACCCGCACAGGTGCCAGGGCCGCGGCATAGTGCGGCGTTTCGTGGCCATGCAACTGCACCATGTGCAGGCCGAGTTCCCGCGTCACTTCCCGCACATGCTCCACGGTGGCATCGACGAAAAGACCGACAGGTTCAACGAAGGGTGGCAGGGCGTCGATGATGGCCTTGGCCCGTGATGGTTCGATGCTGCGAGGCGAGCCGTGGACAAACACCAGCCCGATGGCGTCGGCCCCCGCCTCGGCCGCGGCGCGGGCCATCGCCGGATCCTTGAGGCCGCAGATTTTAATGCGGGTGTGGGTCATGGCGCTTCATTCTAGGGGAGGGGATAGTCTTGAGTCTTGAGTCTTGAGGCGTGAGGCTTGAGGAAGAGTGAAAAACACGCTTGCGGTTTAGCGCCTAACTCAAACAAACTCACTCCGGTTCCAACCTTGCCGCCTCTAACACCAGCGTCTTGATGCCGGCCCTTGGGAAGTTGACCGTGGCCCGCGCCTGCGAACCCCGGCCTTGCACGTTCATCACCCGGCCCTGACCAAAAACGCGATGCGTCACACCCATGCCCGCCACGATGCCGAAGGTGTCATCACCGTCGCCCCCACCCCCCGTTGCCCCACCGTCGCCCTTGCCCCTGAGCCAGTCGTCCTCGCCGGAGGCGTTGATTTTCTCGATGCCATCACGGGGCAACTCGTCGAGAAACCGACTCGCAACAGTGGGCGTGGTCTGACCGAAGATGGTGCGCCAGCGTGCCCTCGAAAGCGACAGGAACCGCCTTGCCCGCGTGATGCCCACAAAGCAAAGCCGCCGCTCTTCCTCAATGGCGGCTTCGTTGTTCGACTCCAGCGCCCGCTTGTGCGGCAGCAAATTGTCCTCCAACCCCACCAAGGCCACCACGGGAAACTCCAAACCCTTGGCGGCGTGAAGCGTCATCAAGGTGATCGCCCCATGTGAGGAATTGATCGAGTCCACATCCGACACCAAGCTGATCTGCTCCAAGTACGCCTCGAGCTTGCGTGGCAGCGACAAGGCGGTGGGATCCTCCGAAGGCTCGGCCTCGTTGCCCGCCTCGTAATCTTCCTCGAACTGCTGGGCGCTGCTGACGAGTTCACCCAAGTTTTCCAGCCGCTCCGAATCGGGGTCGGCTTTGTCGTTGGAGTAGAACTCGTGCAGGCCACTCTCACGCAGGACATGCTCGACAAACCCGCGCAGGGTCATTTCGTGCCGCTGTTCAGGTTGCCCCGTTTTCGTCACATCGGCGGGCAATGACGCATCGACGTACCCCGCTTCCTTGCGCAGGCCGTCGAGCAGGTTGGCGAACTTCAACACGCTGCCCTCAGCCCGTTTGTTCAACAGCGCCAACACCCTGGGCAACCGCAAGATGCCGTTGACCGTGACGCCTTGCGACACCGCCTGTCCTTGCAGCGTTTTGCAGGTGGCATCGCTGATGCCGCGGGTCGGTTTGTTGATGATCCGCAGCAGGTTGACTTCATCGACGGGGTTGGCGATGGCGCGGAGGTAGGCGATGGCGTCCTTGATTTCGACCCGCTCGTAGAAGGCCGTGCCGCGGGCGATCTGGTAAGGCAGGGCCGCTTGCCGCAGGGCGTCTTCCAGCACCCGGCTCAAGCTGTTGGTGCGATAGAAAATCGCCATGTCCCGCCACTCGACGCTGTCATTGTCGTGAAGCTTCTGAAAGCGCTCAACGATCCAGTCCGCCTCATGGCGCTCGTCATCGACCAGGACGACTTTGACCCGTTCCCCGGTTTCGTTTTCCGTCCACAGGGCCTTGTGCTTGCGCTGGCGGTTGTGCTTGATGAGCGAATCCGCCACCGCCAGGATGCACTTCGTTGAGCGGTAATTCTGCTCCAAGCGAACCGTCGTGGCCTGCGGGTAGTGTTCCTCAAACTCCAATATGTTGCGGATGTCGGCCCCGCGCCAAGAGTAGATGGACTGGTCGGGATCACCCGTGGCGCAGATGTTCTGATGCTCGCCGTCGCCCGAGGCCAGCACGTTGGCGATGATGAACTGGGCGTGGTTGGTGTCTTGGTATTCGTCGATGAGCAGGTACTGGTAATGCTCGCGCAACGCGGCTAAGGCTTCGGGGTGGTTGCGCATGAGTTGCACGGTCTTGACCAGCAGGTCGTCGAAGTCCAGGGCGTTGTTGGCCGTGAGGATTTCCTGATATTTGGTGTAGATGCGGGCGAGGTTTTTGCTGGACCAATCATGCGCGCCGGCGGCAAAGGCGTGGTGGTCGATGAGTTCGTTCTTGGCGTTGCTGATTTTCGCCAGCGTGCCAGCGGGAGGAAAGTTGTTGGTGTTGAAGTTGAGGCGGGTGATGGCGTCCTTGATGGCGCGCTGCTGATCGCCGGAGTCATAGATGGAGTAGCCCGGCGACAGGCCGATGTACGAGCCGAACTGTCGCAGGATGCGGGTGCAAAGGGAGTGGAAGGTGCAGACGGTCACGGCCCGACTCTGGCGCTCGGTGAGCAGGCCCGCGACCCGTTGCCGCATTTCCCCGGCGGCCTTGTTGGTGAAGGTGATCGCCAGAATGTTCCACGGCGCCAGGCCCACCCGCTGCACCATGTGGGCGATGCGCCGTGTGATGACCCGCGTCTTGCCCGACCCCGCCCCTGCCAGCACCAAGAGCGGCCCCTGCACATGCGTCACCGCCTGCCGCTGCGGCTCGGTGAGGTCGTCAAGCAGCGGGTCGCCGACGTTGGCGGGCGTGTGGGTGGCCGGGGTGGCGGAAGCGGGCATTCACGAAGTTTATCACACCCCGCCGTGCCCCTTGTCAACGGGATCTTGTATCCTTTTTCGCATGTCCACACAGCACGGGAGAACAATGACAAACAACCACACCGCGCCCGCGAGATTGGAAATCCGCTCCGCCGACGATATCGCCAAGCTGCTGGATCACGCCATTCTGCATCCAACGGTGACCCGGCAGGCGATGCTTGACGAAGTGCGCCGCATCGCGCCCTTGGGCGTCGCTTCGCTCTGCGTCCGGCCCAGTGATGTAGCGGCCGCGACACCTGTAGCCGCCGAGCATGGCGTGGCGGTGGGGACGGTCATCGGCTTTCCCCACGGCACGACCACCACGGCCACCAAGGTCGCCGAATCGCGGCAGGTGCTGCTCGACGGCGCACGGGAATTGGACATGGTCATCCATGTCGGCGCGGCCTTGGGAGGCCAGTGGGACGTGGTGGCCTCGGACATCCAGGCGGTGCTGGAAGTCGCCCGCCAAGGCAAGGCCTTGCTCAAGGTGATCTTCGAGACCGACTACGTCACCGCCGACGACGCCAAGATTCGCCTCTGTGAAATCTGCGGTGAATTGGGCGTCGATTTCGTCAAAACCTCCACCGGCTTCGGCTACGTCAAGCAGGCCGATGGCAGTGTGGGCTATCGCGGGGCAACGGATCATGATGTCCGCCTGATGTGCAAGCACAGCCCGGCCTCAGTGGGCGTCAAGGCATCGGGCGGGATTCGCACGCTGGAGGATGTGTTGCGCTTCGTGGCCCTGGGCGCGACCCGCATCGGCACCGCCAGCGGCGCGGCTATCATGGCCACCGCACGCCAACACTTTGAGGGAGTCGCAGCGCATGAGCCATCCCAAGGTTCTGGTCATCGGCAGCACGAATATTGATTTCATCATGAAGGTCGCCCATCTCCCGGCCACCGGGGAAACGGTCACCGATGGCGCGTTCATGCAAACCTTCGGCGGCAAGGGCGCCAACCAAGCCGTGGCTGCGGCCCGCGCCTTGGCTTGCCCTGACGTGGGCAATACAGGCGAAGGGAACACTTCCGGGGGCACTTCCGGGGGGGGGGTTACTTTTGTCACCTGCTTGGGCAACGATGTGTACGCCCCGACGATGAAGGCCAACTTCGCCGCCGATGGCATGGATGTCAGCCGGATTCTCGATGACCAGACGCAGCCCTCCGGCACGGCCCTGATCATGATCGGCCAAGCCGGGGGTAACTATCTCACCGTGGCCCCCGGCAGCAATTACGCCCTGACACCGGCCCACATCGACGCCTTGGAATCCGTCATCGCCGCTGCGGGGGTCATCGTGCTGCAAATGGAGATTCCCGTGACGGTCAATGAGCGGGCATTGGCCTTGGCGCAAAAACACGGGCGGAAAGTGATCTTCAATTACGCTCCAACCCGCGGCATACCCTTGGCGTTGAGCCAGGCCATGAGCGTGCTGGTGGTCAATGAAAATGAAGCGGCCGAGTTGTTGGGCCGGGACGCGGTGAGCGCCGAGGATGCCCCCGAAGCCGGCCAGGCGTTGCGCCAACTCGGCCCGGCCACCGTGGTCATTACGCTGGGGTCCAAAGGCTTGGTGGCGGTGGATGCAAGTGGGGTGACCTCCGTGGCGGGGCGAAAGGTCAAGGCCGTGGACACCACCGCCGCAGGGGACACTTTCTGCGGTTCGCTGGCGGTGGCGCTGGCCGAGGGGCAGGCGCTGGGTGACGCCCTGCGTTTCGCCAACGCGGCCGCGGCCTTGGCCACGACAAAAATGGGCGCTCAACCGTCCATCCCCACCCGCGACGCCATCATGGCGCAACTCCAAGCCTAAACCTTAGACCAGTTACCTGCCAGAATCTGACAAGGATCTGAGTGTCCTACTGCATCCCGAAAGGTGCGGTGTACTGGCCAATGTTGGTAATTCATACACGGTTTGTGGGCCACGTTCTTGGCATTTCCTTCAGACACACAGCACCCGAAGCGGGATGCAGTGTGGCACCCGGTCGAGAGGTGCCCATTCGCGTCTTTCAGCGTTTGCCGGCGGTGGCACCGGGCCAATCGTCGCTGCGGAAGAGACTCGCATGCAAGCCGTCGCCGCCGAGGAGGTTGGCCTCGGCGGGATTACTGTTCCATGCGTAACGCACCGCCACGGGCTGGGCCACCTCATCGCTGACGAGCACCAAGCTGTCGTCTTTCATTTCGATGACCTTGGCCGGGTGAAACACGCGGTCCTCACCGGCCAGGATGAAACTTCCCGCCGGCTGGCCATCGCGGGTGGTGAGCTTGCCGCCGAAAGTATCGAAGGTTACTGTCGCCTTGTTTCCTTCAAAGTTCACACTCTTGAACAGCGGCCCGCTCTTGACGAGTTGCTTGCCGTACACATCCGCCAAGGCCCAGCGAGCTAGGCGTTGGCCGACATCGAGCTTGTTGGGGGGATGGATGTTGTCCGCGGTGCCAATGTCGTTGATCACCGCCATGCCAGTGTGAGGCACGGTGTCGAGTGTGTATCGCTGTGCGTCCTGCAATTCCGCCCAGGCGTTGTTACCGATGGCCGTCGAGGGTTTGCCGATGTTGGCCAATTGCACAAAGAGGAAGGGAAGTTCCGGGGCGTTCCAAGTGTTGCGCCAAGCGGCGATCATGGCGGGAAAGAGCGTGCGGTACTGTTCGGCCCGGCCGACGTTGGATTCGCCCTGATACCAAATGACGCCCCGGCAGGTGAACGGCGCGACGGGCAACACCATGCCGTTGAACAACCCCGCCGGCTGGTTGCTGTGGCCCGGGCCGTAAGGTTCCTGTGGCCAAGGCCCCCGTTCCTGGGGTGGCAGCGCAAGCCGCGCGTCCCGCTCTTTTTCCCATGCCGCGTGACGCTCGGCGTGACCTTCGCGGCTCTTTTCGAAGCGCTCGAGAATGGGCGACAAGTCCGGGTCAGCGGCCAAAGTCTGACGCGGTGTCCAAGCCTCCGCGGGCGTGCCGCCCCAGGAGATGTGAATCACGCCCACGGGCACATCCAACTCTTTGCGCAGTTGCCGGGCGAAGTAATAGGCCACCGCCGAGAAGCCCGGCGTGGTGCCTGGGGCCGCGACGCGCCATTGACCGGAGTTGTCGAAGACGGGGGTTTCGGAGGTGTTCTTTTTCCCTGTGAATAGTCGGAGTTGTTCATCGTCCGACGCGGCGACCGCCTCGTTGCCGCCTTGGCTTCTGCCCAAGGGCCACTCCATGTTGGACTGGCCCGAAGCGATCCACACCTCGCCCACCAAGACATCGGTGAGTGTCAGTGTGTTGTGACCCCGCACAACCATCTCCCGACCGGTGGCGCTGGCGGGCATGGCGTCGAGTGTGATCCGCCACGCGCCTTTGTCATCGGTCACCGTCTTGCCGGTCTGTTGGGCAAAGCTCACAGCGACTTCCTCGCCCGGCGCGGCCTGGCCCCATACCGCCACCTTGGCTTCACGTTGCAAAACCATGTGGTCGCTGATGACCGAAGGCAGGGTGACATCGGCCGAGGCGCTGGCCGCGAGCAAAGCTCCCAATACGAATGTGAAGAAGGTGTTTTTCATGCGGCTGGTTATATCCCATCGCCTCATCTCCGGCCAATTCCCCGTCACTTCCCGCCGCGTGATGATGCCTCAACACCACCCGCCATCAGACCGATAAGACACTGGGGTGTCGCGTTGACACCACATGCCGTGTCCCATGACCTGTGCCCCGGTCGCCACGTGATGCCATGAGTCAACAGCCGCGAATCCTCATTGTCGATGATGATCCCGTCGTGGCCGAAAGCCTCGCCGACGCACTGACCCACGAGGGCTACACCACCGCCACCGCCGGGGATGGCGATGAGGCCATGGAAGTCCTTTCGCATGTTTCCCCCGAAGGCGGCGAGTTTGGCGTGGTGGTCACCGATGTCCACATGCCCCGCTGCGACGGCATCGAACTCATCAAGCGGATGCGGCAAAAGCACGCCTCGGTGACGCCCGTGGTCATCACCGGCTTTGGCAAGATCGACGAGGCGGTGCAGGCCGTCAAACTCGGTGCCATTGACTACCTCACCAAACCGCTGGTGGATCAGGAACTGAGCATCGCGGTATCCAAAGCGGTGCGTCAACATGTGCTACTGGCGGAGAACCAAAACCTGCGCAGCCAGTTGGCGCGGCGTTACGGCATGGACAGCCTCGTCGGGGCCGACCACCGCATGACCAAGGTGTACGACCTTGTCGAAGCGGTGGCGGAGAGCAAGAGCACAGTCTTGCTGGAGGGCGAAAGCGGTACGGGCAAGAGCATGGTGGCCCGCGCCATTCATACCCGCAGCCCCCGCACTGCCGGGCCGTTTATCACCTTCTCCTGCGGCGCGATTCCTGAAACGCTCTTGGAAAGTGAACTCTTCGGCCACGTTAAAGGGGCTTTCACCGGGGCCGACACCGACAAGACCGGCAAGATCACCGCGGCCCACGGGGGCACGCTTTTCATCGACGAAATCAACAGCGCCACCCCGGCCCTGCAATTGAAACTTCTCCGCGTTCTCCAAGAGCGGCAATTCGAGCCGGTCGGTTCCACCAAGACCACCAGTGTCGATGTGCGCTTTGTGCTGGCGACGAATCAGTCGCTGATGGAGCAGGTGCGAAGCGGGGCGTTCCGCGAAGACCTTTATTACCGCATCAACGTGGTGACGATCTCCATGCCCCCCTTGCGCGAGCGGGCGGGGGACATCAGTTTGCTGGCGGATCATTTTCTGGCCAAGTATTGCAAGGAGATGAAGAAGGAGCGGACCTTGGGCCAGGACGCGGCCGCAGCCCTGCGGCAATACGCCTGGCCGGGCAATGTGCGGGAGTTGGAGAATGCGATGGAGCGGGCCGTGGTGTTGAGTCGTCAACCCACCATCACCGTCAACGACCTGCCCGAAACGCTGCGGGAGGGCAAGCCGAACCTGCCGATTCAGAGTATCAACGGCGCGGCGGGCCAGAGCGGCGCGGACGGAAGTGACGCCGTGGGTGGCGTGATGATTCCCGCCTTGGCCAACGGTTGGAAACCAACGCCCTTGGTCGAAGCCCTGTTGGAACCGGAGCGGCGAATCATTCTGGCGGCCTTGGAAGCCAACAACTGGAACCGCCAGGAAACCGCCGCCCAACTCAACATCAATCGCACCACGCTCTACAAAAAGATCAAGCAGTTCAAGCTCGATGAACCGGGGTGAGTGACGAGGCGCAGGATGGTCGCCGCAGGGCGGGGACGGCGCGGCTAATAGTCAAATGTGATCAACGGCTTCAGCGCACGGTGCGACGGTGGCGCGCGTCTTGGCGGTGGGTTTCACGGTGGCGGCCCAAGAGGCCCTCGGCCTTGCGGCGCATGAAGGCGACCAGGGTGGCGATGGCCGGGTCGTCGGGGAAGTCCGCCAGGAGGATCGAGAGTCGATCCGCCAGTGAGCCGCTGGTTTCACCGCGGAAGAGCAGGCGATAGGCTTCCTTGAGATGCGTGATTTGTTTGGGGGCGAAGCCGGCGCGTTCGACGCCGATGACGTTGACGCCGCGGATGTGGGCGTCGTGGCCTTCAAGAATCATGAAGGGTGGCACATCGTGGACGACGCGGGTCATGCCGCCGACGAAAGCGTGCTGGCCCAGGGTGACGAAGTGGTGGACGGCCGAGCCGCCGCTGACGGTGACGTGATCCTCGACCAATACATGGCCGGCCAGCAGGGCGCAGTTGGCGAGAATGACGTGGCTGCCCAAGGTGCAATCGTGTGCCACGTGAGCGCCGACCATCAGCAGGTTGTGGTCGCCGATGCGGGTGACGTTGCCGCCGTTGGCGGTGCCTTTGTGGATGGTGACGTTTTCGCGGATCTGGTTGTGGTCTCCGATGACGGTGAGGCTGTCTTCGCCGCGGAACTTGAGGTCCTGCGGGTCGCCGCCGATGGTGACGTGGGGCCAGATGACGTTGTGGGAGCCGATGGTGGTGTTGCCCAGAAGCGACACTTGTGAGACAAGCCGACAACCCGCGCCCAAGCGCACGCCGGGGCCGATGTAACACAGCGGGCCCACGACCACATCCGAGGCCAACTCGGCGGCGGGATCGACGACGGATGTGGGGTGGATGGGCATTAGTCTTGAGTCTTGAGGAGGAAGGCTTGAGGCTTGGAGTTGTTGTCGTGTGTTCTTGGCAGTTCCCGCGTTGGCTGACGCCGCCCGCTGAAAACCTCAAGACTCAAGACTCATCCCTCAAGACTGTCCCTGACGATCATGAACTTGATTTCGGCTTCGGCGGCCAGGTCCTGACCGACGTAGGCCCGGCAGCGGACGTGGGCGATGCTGGTTCGCATCCGCGCCGTCTCGGCTTCGAGCATCAGTTGATCGCCCGGCACCACAGGCCGGCGCAGCTTCACGCGATCCAGCGACAGCAACACCGCCAGCTTGCCCTGGTTTTCCAGCTTCTGCCCGATCAACACTCCCGAAAGTTGCGCCATGGCCTCGACGACCAGCACCCCAGGCATGATCGGCGTGCCGGGGTAATGCCCTTGGAAAAACGGCTCGTTGATGGTCACATTCTTCACCCCCAGCACCCGGCGGTCACCATCAATTTCCAAGACGCGATCCACCAACAGCATTGGGTAGCGGTGGGGCAAAATACGCTGGAGCTTGCGGATGTCCAGCAGGTTGCGCGACAGGGCCTTGTGTTGGTGTTCCTGCTGGCGGAGGCGTTTGGCCATTTCACGCGCCAGGGCTTGGTTCAGCGCGTGGCCGCTCTTGTTGGCGACGATGCGGGCCTGCACCGGGACGCCCAGAAGGTACAGGTCGCCGATGAGGTCCAGCGTCTTGTGCCGCACGGGTTCGTTATTGAAGCGGAAGGCGTTGCCCCCCAGCGGACCTTGCTCGCCCAGCACCAGCACATCGCGTTCGGTCAGGTGCGTGCCGATGCCAGCGTTCTGCATGGCGCGGGCTTCGTGCTCCAAGGAGAAAGTGCGGGCCGGGGCGATTTCGCTGGCGAAGTCGCCGCCCTCCTTGTCGTTGACACCCAGGTCAAACGTGGCGACTTGGCGACCGATGACCGGGTGGGTGTAGTTGAGTTCGTAGATGACCTGCATGCCGGGATCGGGCGATGGCACGGCGGCGATCATTGCGTCATCGTTGCGAACGATCACCGGCTCGGAGAGCACCAGCGTTTTTCGCGCCGCGGTGCCAGCCTGTAAACCAGCTTCCCGCAAGGCCTCGACGTAAGGCAGCGCCGAGCCGTCGAAACCGGGCAGTTCCATCGCGTCGAGGTGAATCAGCGCGTTGTCGATGCGCAGCCCCGCCAGCGCGGCCATGAGATGCTCGGTGGTCTCGATGACGGCCTCACCGTTGCGCAGTGCGGTGCGACGCGGACGGCGGGCGATGTTTTCGATGGTGGCCGGGATGGCGGCATTGCCCAAGTCGGTGCGGACAAAAACGATGCCGTGGTCATCCGGCGCGGGATGAAAGGTGACGGTGACCGGCGTGCCGCTGAATAGGCCCAGCCCTTTGACGGTGGCGGAACGTGCAAGCGTGTGTTGCGGCTGGGGGGTTGGCATTCAAAGCCTCTGCATGACAAACGTGGCGGTTGATCTCACGAAGCACGAAAACGCAATGAACCATTACTTGCCGCGGCTCATCTTCTTGAGCACATCCGGCAGCTTGCGCATCGCCAAGTGTTGCCGCATGGCGATGCGGATGTCTTGGGCCGGCATCCCGCCCCAGCTTTCGCCGGGTGGAATGTCGTCCATCACCCCGGAGTAGCCGGCGATGCGGGCACCGGCTCCGATGGTGATGTGATCCTTGCTCCCGGCCTTGCCTCCCATCAGCACACCGTCCCCGACGGTCACATTTCCCGCCAAGCCCACCTGCCCCGAGATCAGGCACATGCGACCCACGCGGCAATTGTGGGCGATCTGGCACTGGTTGTCGATCTTGGTGCCATCGCCGATGGTGGTGGCGGCGAACTTGCCGCGATCCACGCAGGAGCTGGCCCCGAGCTCGACATCGTTTCCCAGAATCACCGTGCCGATGTGCGTGATCTTGACGATGCCCCGGCCATCTTCGCTGGGACGATAGCCAAAGCCATCGTTGCCAACCGAAACGTGGGCGTGAAGGATGCAGCGGTCGCCCACAGTGCAGCGCTCGCGAATGACCACGCCGGGATACAGCAGGCAGTCGGCCCCGAGCGTCACATCGTGCATGATGACGACGTTGGGATGCAGCACGCAGCCGCGGCCCAAACGAACATTGGCACCGATGACGCAATGCGCTCCGATGCTCACCTCGTCGCCCAGCGTGGCGGAGGGATCGACCACGGCCGTGGGATGCACGCCGGTTGTAGGTTTGGCCGCGGGGGGTGCCAGCAGGTCCAACACCTTGGCCATCGCCAGATCGGTGTTGGCGACTTGGATCAAAGCCCGCCCCTCGCCCGGTTCCAGTGAAAGATTGCTTTGTACCAAGGCGGCCTTGGCCTGACTGGTCTCCCACAACTTGACCCAGCGGCCGTCGCCGATGAAGGAAAGATCCGCCGGTCCGGCGCGGTCGAGATAGTCCGCCCCGGTGATGGTCAGATCACCGTCACCCAATAACCGGCCGTTAACGTGGCCGGCAATCTGTCTGGTCGTGAGGGTGGGCATGGCGTTAACGCACTTACAAAGTCCGCGCCGTTCGGCGCTTGATGATGACCTGCGACACAAGTTCCGCCGACACTCAGCGGTTGGTGAACTCGTTGTTCATCCGCTGCGTGATCTGGTCGGTGATGTCCAGATCCTCGGCGCTCCAGAGCACCTTGCGCACCTGAATCAGGGCCGAGAGTTGTTGCGGGTTGGCGTTGCGGAAGTCGAAGTTGCCTTCCTTAAACAGCACCACGTCGTAGCCGTTGCCCTTGGCGAAGCCTTCGACGGAGCCCATGATCTTGCGGTAGAGGCCTTCGATCTGAAGCGAACGCTCGCGCTGGAGTTTGTTGCTCTGGAACTGGCCCCAAGCCTGAAGTTCGACGGCCTGGCGTTCCAGGTCATCTTGCTTGGTGTTGAACGCTGGCGTGCCAGGGGCGAGCATTTCCATGTCCTTCTGCATCTGCTCGAGCTTGCGCTGGCGATCCTGCTGCTCGGCCTTAAGGCGATCGGCCTTGGTCGTCAGGTCGGCTTCGCTCTGCTCCTTTTCCTTGAGGCTCTCAAAGACCCGCTGCACATCGACGACCGCCACCGCGGTGGGCCGGCCACGCTTGGCGACGGCCTGCGCCAATACCACGCCGCTCAACACCAGCAGGGCCAAGAGCACCGCCACGGTTCCGAGTTTCTGTCGCATCTTCATGATTGACTCCCTTTCGAGGTTCGAGTGTTTCGATTAAACGCTGGACGTCGCACAGCGACGACACAAGCCCGGCATTTTAGCACATGGGCCAACGCGGGCCACGCGCCTTGCGGAGAAAAAGGGGACCTCCACAATTTCCTCGACGCATGGTTGATTCAAACGGCAGCGAAGAAGAAATTGTGGATGTCCCCTTTTTTGCCGCAAGGGCCTCAGAACGGCAGCGCCAAGTCGAAGCTGACGAACTGCGTCACATCACCATCCTGCTTGATGATCGGTATGGCGAAGTCCAGGGCAAAGGGCGCTTGGCCTAGGAACGGCAGTTTCAGGCGGATGCCGGCACCGATGGCCACGCGATATTCGTCCAAGCCGATGCCCTGCTGCACCGTGCCGGTGTCGGTGAAGACCACGCCTCGGAACAGTTCTTCGTAAATGGGGAAGTTGTATTCCAGTCCCAGTAAAAAGAGCCAGTCCCCACCCACGGCTTCGTCGCCCAAGGTGCCGGTGTCGTTGCGGATGCCGCGAGGGCCAGCGCCGCGAAATTCAAAGCCGCGGAAGGTGCGATGCCCGCCAGCGTAAAAACGCTCAAACAAGGGGGCATTGCCCTCGACGATGTAGGCCATCTGCGAACGCAGCTTCACCACCGTGCGGTGGCCGAAAAAGTCTTCATCCACCGTCCAGAACTTGTGAAACTCCAGACCCGCTGAAGTAAAATCGTAATCGCCCAGCAGTAAACCCGCCCGACTGGCGCTTAGTTCCAATCGGCTGCCGCGGGTGGGGAAAATGCGGCTATCGGTCGTGTCACGCACGATCGTCAAACCCAGCGAGGTAATCAGGCTCGAACCCTGAACTGCAAACACATCCACCGGGGCGTTGACTTCGATGGCATCAATGTCGATTTGCTCAACGCGACCATTGACCGAGGCCGACCACACATCGCCAAAGCGATGCCCCACGCCCAGCGTCCCGCCCATGCGCTGCTCGGTGTAAAGCGAACGGTCACGTTGCCAATACTGAAGATTGGCGTTGAGGAAAAAGTCGCTCTCCAGCAGGTACGGCTCACTAAAACCCACGGCGTAACGCGACTGCTCGTTACCCGGCTGCAAGGCGAGGTTAAACGTCTGCCCCGCGCCGCGGAAGGCCCGGCCGGTGAAAAACTCGCCGGCGCTTTCCGGGGTGTCGGTGATGTCAAAGTTTCGCTGCGTCAGATCAATCGACCCGATGACGCCAAGATCGGAACTGATGCCCGCGCCAAAGCCGAGGTTGCCCGTCTGGCCCTCTTCCACGTCGATCAACACATCCCGGCTGATCTCGCCGGTGTCATCCAACACCGTCACCTTGGCGTTGCTGAAAAGGCCTGTTTCCTTAATGCGGCGCTCGGTGGTGGCGATGCCCGAGCGGTCAAAACGCCGGCCCGGCTCCATGCCGCGGACCTGCCGCAGAATCACCTTGTCTTGCGTGTTGAGATTGCCCGAAACCCGCACCCGGCCCACGTTGTACGCCAAGCCTTCATCGATCTTGATCACCACGTCCACCTTGGACTCGTTTTCGTGGAACAGCCGCTCCAGCACGATGGTGGCGTCGATGAAGCCAAGCTTGCCGTAGAGGTCGGTGATCGCTTCCTGGGTTTTGATAACACGCTGACCGGTGAAGGCGTCGCCGGCCTTGAGAACCATCGCCTGGCGGATTTGCGACTCGCCGTAAAGCTCGTTGCCCTCCACGCGAATCTGATCCACGGTGTATTGCGGCCCCTCGCTGATGACAAACGTCACCACCGCGTCCTTTTGATCCGGCGAGAGGCTTATCTCCCGGCCCACTTGGGCATCGAGATAGCCCTGATCCCGGTAGAAATCCCGCAGCCGGGAGGCGTCATCGCCCAACTGCTCCCGGTTGACTTCCCCCTTGCGGAAGATGGGAAAGTGGGTGTCGCTTTTGATTTTGCTCTGCAAATGGTCATCGTCGAATATCGTGTTGCCTTGGAACTTGATGTCGCGGATTCGCGCCAGCGGGCCTTCACGCACCCGCAGAATCAGAATATTGCTTTCAGCCAGCGGTTCCGGGTCGGCGGTGATGTCGGCCTGGAAATAACCTTTTTGGTCGTAAGCCTGTTTGATCTGCCCGATGGCCTTCTGCACTAGGAACGGGTCGGCCGGGTCACCGGCGCGAAGCTGGGCGATGCCCAGAAGCTTTTGATCGGAAATCGACTTGTTGCCCACCACCTGCACATCCGAAAGCAGGGGCAGTTCAGAGACGACATAGGTGAGAATGACCGAGCCGTCGGCCTGCGGTTCGACCTTGGCGGTGACGCTGCCGAAGCGACCCAGGTGGGTGACGCGGACAATGTCTCCTTCCACGGCCTTGGGGTCGTAGGCTTCGCCGGCGTCCACGCGAAGCTGGTTTCGCACCAACTGCGGCTGAACCTTGCTCAGGCCCTCAATGCGCACCTCGGCAATGGGGCGATTGGCCAAGTCCACACCCTGAGCCATGACCATGCCCGCCGGGGCGAGGCTCAAGGTCATCGAAAGGGCGATACGGGCGATGAGGGGTGGCTGGTGGGGCAAACGAGGACTCCCTGGGCGCCAAGCGGCACAAGGCGTGAGTGTACCGATTCACCGGCCCGTTGGCCAAACCCGGCTTGTCGCCACTACTGATCATCACCGCGCCGCTTGCGGCCCATGAGTCGTTCGAGGTACCACAGGCCAACGAGCACCAATAAAGCCAGGCCCAAGAGCATGGTGGACAGGACGTAGTAGCCGCACCCACAGGCCACGCCCAAGCCGCCGACCAGCCAGATGTTGGCGGCGGTGGTGATGCCCCGCACATGCCCACTGGATTGAATGATGGTGCCAGCCCCGAGGAAACCGATGCCCCCGGCGATGCCCGCGATGATGCGAATGGGATCGCCGCGAACATCGCCCAGAGCCGCCTGTTGGGTCAACCGGATCGTCACCACGGTGAAAGCCGCCGCCCCAACGCCACCAAGGCATGGGTGCGCATGCCCGCGGGCTTGTCGGTTCGTTCGCGCTCCCAGCCCAGCAACGCCATCGCCAGCCGCAGGAAGATTTCAAGATTCGTCAACTACTCGGTCATGTAGAATTCTCGAGTTTATGGAAACTGTGATCGATGATTCTATTCAAGCCCACGGATCAACCCGCGGCTCTGAGCGGTTTGATCCGTGGGATCGACGGACCAGTGGCGAACGATCCGGGATGATCGGGTGGCGATTCGGGGACTACGGGAACTTTCGGGGGCGATCCCACAGAAGCCGTCCATAGCGACGGCATCTGTGGGCTTGAGATATCCCATCTTCACCGCGCCTTGAGCAGCAGCACGGGGATATCGACGTGGTGGCGCACTGTGGTGGCGGTCGTGCCGCGGATGAGGTCGGAGAGAAAGCGGTGGCCGTGGGTGGTCATGGCGATGAGGTCGCAGTGTCGGCGTTCGACCCAGGCGATGATCTCCCGCGCCGGTTCACCGAAGGCCAACTCGCTTTCGACCTCCAACCCTTGGGCTTGGAGTTGGCCTTGGATTTTCGCCAGGTAGGCGCGATCCTCGGTGATCTCGGGGCTTACCGCGTCGTCGCCGTAGGTCCGCGCCGCCCAGCCGTCGGCCACGTGCAGCAGCACCAGCTTGCCGCCACAAAGTTTCGCCAAAGGCACGATGTGCTCCAAGATGGTCTGATCCGCCTCGGTGGCGTCCAGCGTCACAAGTATGGTCTTATACATCGCAAAGTTCCCATATTTAGCCCCCGGCGGCGCACGACTTTACCGCATCCGACCCCATGATGGACACGGCTCGTTAACCCCCCGTGATAATCCGCCACCCCGCCTTGAGCGAATCAGGCAGCCCGTAAATGTCCAAGGCCGTGATGAGCACGCACGACAGCCAACCCATCGTCATGAGAATCCACCCGTTGCGATAGCGACCCATGTATTTTTTCCGCGAGGTGAAGTAGAGCAGCGGGATCATCGCCAGCGGCAGTTGGATGCCCAGAATGACTTGGCTCAAAGTCAGCAGATCGTTGACCACTGCCTCCTCGCCGCGGATGCCGATGATGAGGATGGTGGGCACGATGGCCGCCATGCGGGTGATCATGCGCCGCACCCAAGGCCGCAGCCGCCAGTGCATGAACCCTTCCATGACCACCTGCCCGGCCATGGTGCCGGTGATGGTGCTCGACTGCCCGCTGGCCAAGAGCGCCACGGCGAAAAGGATGCTGGCCATCGCCGTGCCCAACAGCGGCGCCAAGGTGAGGTGGGCGACCTGAATCCAGTCTTCGGTGTGGGCGAAACTCACCACCTGCCCATCTTGGAGGGTCACGCTCTCCTGGCCGAAGAAAACGGTGGCGGCCAGCACCATGATGGCCGCGTTAACCAGAAACGCCAGCGACAGCGAGAGCACCGAGTCAATGGTGTTGATCTGAATGGCCTTGCGGATCGACGGTTCATCGGCCTGGAAGGCGCGGGTCTGCACCAAGGCCGAGTGAAGATAAAGATTGTGCGGCATGACCGTCGCGCCAATGATGCCGATGGCGATGAAGGTCATGCCCGCCTGGCGCAGGCTGGGGGTGATGATGGCCTGGCCCATTTCCAGGAAACTGGGCTGGGTCTGGGGCAGGACGAAAATTTCGATGAAGTAGCAGACGCCGATGGTCGCCACCAGCATGAGGATGAAGGCCTCGATGAGCCTCAACCCCAACGATTGAAGCGACAGGAGGAGAAAGACGTCAAAGGCGGTGATGATGACGGCCCAGAGCAGCGGGATGCCAAAGAGCATCTTGATGGCGACCGCCGAACCGAGCACCTCGGCCAAGTCGCAGGCGGCAATCGCAAATTCCGCCGCCAGCCAGTTGGGCCAGCGGGTCCACTTGGGGAAGAAATCTCGGTTGGCCTGGGCCAAGTCCTTGCCGGTGACAATGCCCAGCCGTGCGGAGATGATCTGCAAAAAGATGGCCATGATGCTCGACGCGGCCACGACCCACAAGAGACCGTATTTGTAGCGTGCCCCGCCTTCGAGATCGGTGGCCCAGTTGCCCGGGTCCATGTAGCCCACGCTCACCAGCAAGGCCGGCCCGGCGAAGGCTTTCATCTGACGCCAGAACCCCGCCTTGTGATCCGGCACGGCCACGGAACGATGAATCCCTTCGAGCGAAGGATGCGAGCCCGCAGATGGCGTGTGCCCCGGCGATGGGGGTATGTGCGGCGCGTCACTCACGAATCGCTTCCTTGGATGCCACAAAGCAGAGACTTTGATTAGTCAAAATAAAATAATGGTTCGTGGCCGTGTCGTCAAGGCGCGATGCCATACAATTCGGTTCTCATGGCCGCACCGAATCACGATCCTTCCACGTCCTCACTCTTCACCGAGGCCCGCCTGCGCGAACTGTTGGCCGAGGTAGCGCTGGGCAAGTGTGACGTGGATGGGGCGTTGTCACGCTTGCGGAGCCTGCCTTATGACGATGTGGGTTGCGCGGCCTTGGATCATCACCGCGAGCTTCGCAAAGGGTTTCCCGAGGTCGTCTATTGTCAGCACAAGACACCGGGGCAGGTGGCGCAAATCGTCGCCCGCTTGGCGCAAGGTGGTGGGCAGGTGCTGGGCACGCGGGCCTCGATGGAGCATTTCGCCGCGGCCAAAGAGCTTGTGCCCGAGTTGAGTTACGACGAAGCCGGCCGGTGCCTGTTCTGGGATCGCCGGGGTGATGAACCAAAGCAGCACGGCATCGCCTTGGTGGCGGCGGGGACCAGTGATCTACCCGTGGCGCAGGAGGCCGCGGTGACTTTGCGACTCATGGGCCAGGAACCGTTGCGGATCACCGATGTGGGCGTGGCGGGGTTGCATCGCTTGATGGCGCACCTGCCAGCCTTGCAGAACGCCAACGTGGTTATTGCCGTGGCGGGCATGGAAGGGGCCTTGCCCAGCGTCATTGCGGGGCTGGTGGCGGCCCCGGTCATCGCCGTGCCCACCAGCGTCGGCTACGGTGCCAGCTTCGGCGGCATCGCGGCCCTCTTGGGAATGCTCAACGCCTGTGCCCCGGGCATCAGCGTGGTCAACATCGACAACGGTTTTGGCGCAGCTTTCATGGCGGCGGCGATCAATCGGAAAATGCGAGAGAAGGCTTGAGGCTTGTTAAGACAAGGGAAAGAGACGGCATTGTGAGTAAGACAGCCAGTGAAAAACTTTCCGCTTTGCGACGCTGGATGACAGCGTTTGATTCGGCGTTGGTGGCCTACTCCGGCGGGGTGGATTCGGCGTTGGTCATGGCCGTGGCCCACGAGCAGTTGGGCGACCGCGCCTTGGCCTGCATCGGCGTATCGCCAAGCTACCCCACGCGCGAAATGCGCGATGCCGTGGCCTTGGCGCGACAGTTCGATGTGCCTTACCGGCTCATCGACACCCAGGAGCACCTCGACCCCGACTATGCCGCCAACCCCGTCAATCGCTGCTATTACTGCAAGAGCGAGCTGTTTGGGCGATTGGCACAAGTGGCGCGGGAAG
>JBBRGB010000001.1:0-48810 GCA_038241095.1 Phycisphaerales bacterium | reverse complement strand
CGCGGCAAGCGCAACAAGGCGATGGCCTACCCTGAGGAACGCCGCGACGACCTGCCCGTTGAAGAAGGCGGCCTCTACAAGCCCAACTACCGCGGCGTCCATCGTCTCAACCGCGATGAGGACGGCCGAGTGCGTTGTGTTGCCTGCTTCATGTGCCAGACCGCATGCCCCGCCCACTGCATCCACATCGAAGGCGCTCAAGCCCCGTGGGATGACCGCGAAAAGTACCCCGTGAAGTTCGACCTCGATGAGCTGCGCTGCATCTACTGCGGCATGTGTGAAGAGGCCTGCCCCGTCGATGCGATTGAACTGACGCCCATCTACGACCTTGTGGCCATGACCCGCCAGGAAATGATCTTCGACAAGGCCAAACTGCTGGCGGTGTACGACCAGACGGTGGCGGACAAGCCGATGTGAGGGGACTGCGAAAAGCCTTCGGATGAAAATGATCCGCAAGCCCACGGATGCCGCGTGCTATGACGTGGCTTCCGTGGGATGCCCCCCCCGCCCCCGGATGATCTTTGCGCGGCCGATCCCACAGAAGAGCCGCCCGAAGCGGCGACTCATCTGTGGGCTTGGGTTTCTCAAAATACTTTCAGTTCTGTTCCGGTGCCGCCAGTTCATCGGTGAGGGCTTCACTCACGATGATCTCCACCCGGCGGTTCTCCTCTTGATCCGCCACGCTGTATCGCCGCACCACCAACGGCTCCGAATCGGCGCAGGCCACCACGCGGAACACCTCACGCGGCAGTCCCACTTCCGGGCCGGTGAGGTAGTCAAACACCGTCTTGGCGCGAAGATAGGACAGCTCATAAAGATCGCGTCCCGGTGTGCCTTGGCCACTTGCGCCCGCCGTGCCGGCGGCGACTTGTGAAGTGTCCGTTTGACGCTCCATCGTCGCGGCGTGGCCGCGGATTTCCACCTTGTTGTTGCGACCCCGAACCTCCATCACCAGCCGTTTGAGACGCTCCTTGGCGTCATCGGAAAGCACGGTGGAATCGGGGGCGAAGGTGATGCGCCCGCCGATGGCGAACTCCATCCCCTCACGCACGCGGGTCACAGCCTTCTGCCGACCATCGACACCGGGGTCAATCGACTGGCTCCGATTTTTGGTCGTGTCCTGGTTGTCGAAGTCGGTGGGCTGCGGCAGGGGGGTGCTGACGGGATTGGCTGACAACAGATACCGCCCCGCGGCCCCCTTGTCCATGCCAAACGCCTTCTTCACCGAATCGCTTATCGACTGCCACTGCTCTTCGCGTTTCATCTCGCTCATGGCCGCCAAGAGAATGAAGAACGTTAGCAACAGCGACATCATGTCGCCATAGGTGACAATCCATTCCGGCGCGCCGGCGGGTGGACATTTATGCTTGCGGGCCATGCTTCTCTCCAACTCCAACAGCCATGAATTTGAACACGAAGACACGAAGACACGAAGAAAGGCTTGAGGCTTGCGCAAGCGTGAATCAATGACTGTTTCGGTTTCCTTCGTGTCTTCGTGTCTTCGTGTTCATTTCTTCCACTCACGCTGCCTGGTTTTGCGCGGCTTCACTCGCGGCCCGGGCGCTGGGGGGCAGGTAGCTGCGGAGCTTCTGTTCCACCACGCGGGGGTTGTCGCCGCTTTGAATCGACAGAATCCCCTTGATAATGATGGTCTTGGCCAGCACCTCTTCCGTCGAGCGTTTCGCCAGCCGGTCCGCCAGGGGCATGGCCACCACGTTGGCGATCAAGGCACCGTAAAGCGTCGTAAGGATCGCCACCGCCATGCCGGGGCCGATCTTTGAAGGGTCTTCCATGTTTTGCAGCATGACCACCAGGCCCACGAGCGTGCCGATCATTCCCATGGCGGGGGCATATTTGGCCATGGTGTCAAAGATGCCCTTGTTGGCCTCATGGCGCTCGGCGACGGTGTCAACCTCGCAGGTGAGCACTTGGTCGATGAGTTCGGGGTCGGTGCCGTCGATGGCCATTTGCAGACCGCGGACGATGAAGGGGTTGTCGATGTCCTTGGTGACGCTTTCGAGCGAGAGGATGCCGTTGCGTCGCGCCAATTCCGCGAAGCCGACCATGTCGGTGATGATTTTGTTGATGTCGGCCTTTTCGGGAAAGAAGGCTTTTTTCAGCACCCCGGTGAGGTTTTTCATGCCCCGCGCCGGGGTGACGTAAAACGCCACGGCCGAGGTGCCACCAATGACCAGGATGATGCTGGGGTAGTCGATGTAATAGCGCAGGTCGCCGCCCGAAAGCAGCGCCCAGAAGACCAGCGCCCAGGTGCCCAGGATTCCGAACAACAGACCCAGATCCACCGTGTCACCTCTTGGAGGGGTTGGTTGGGGTAATCGCCGGTCACTGTTGCACCGGTTGTAAGGTTTATCGGCACGCCAAGGGGGCGGGGTGAGAAGAAGCGGAATCACCTTTTGGCGGTTGCCGTCAAGCCCCGTGGGCTTGCATTGACTTAAACTCATCCGGCCATGCCCCGGAACCTCCACCCCATTGACAGCCTCGACGATGAACGCCTGACGCCCTACCGCGATCTCAAAGACCGTGAATTGGCGGCAATGGTGGATCAGCCCGGCGACGGGGCAACGGGTCGCGGCGGATTGTTCATCGTCCAAGGCGAACATCTGGTGCGGCGAATGCTGGCCAGCGGTTTCCAAATTCACAGCCTACTGGTCTCGGAAAAGCGCGTGTCGCGCATCGCCGACGAAGTGCCCGCCGAGGTGCCTGTTTACACCGTCCACGAAACGTTGATGACCCAGGTTATCGGCTTTAAGTTCCACTCCGGTATCCTGGCCTGCGCTTGGCGGGGACGCGCCGCGACGTTGGATGAGGTTGTCGCTGATTCCCTCAACCCAATAAATCCCGCCCCCCCTCTGACGCTGCTGGTTTGCCCCGAAGTGATGAACCACGAAAACCTCGGCGCTCTGATGCGGGTGGCGACCGCCTTGGGCGTCGAGGCCCTGGTGCTGGGCCAGCAGTCCTGCGACCCCTTCTGGCGTCGCTCGGTGCGGGTGAGCATGGGAACCATCTTCTCCCTGCCCATCGTCCGCAGCGCCGACATTGACGCCGACCTCTTGCGTTTGCGCGACGAGTTCGCCTTCGACCTCGTGGCGGCGGTGACCGACGACGGCGCTCAACCCCTGTCGCAAGCCCAACGCGGCCCCCGATTGGCGGTGGTCATCGGGTGCGAAGCCCAAGGCCTCGATCCCCGCCACGTGGCGCTGTGTCAGCGACGGGTGACCATCCCCATGCAACGCGGCACCGATTCGCTCAACATCGCCTCGGCCACCGCAGTCTTCCTCTACCACTTCACGCAAGTGACGCCACCACTGTGATTGGTCTTTAGAGACTCTTTTTGCGGGGCAGTCAGGCCCCGTGGCTTGCCAAACGGCACACATATTTCCCACCCCCTCCAAGCACCATCGCTTCCAAGAATGCTTCAAAAGCATTTGCTTTCTTGCCTCCGCCCTGTTTATCATGGCTCCAGCTTCTCCCGTCGGAGGAGCGACAACAACTTTCCCAGTAGAGGGTCGCATCTCATGAGCTTACTTCAGGAATTCAAGGAATTCGCCGTCAAGGGCAACGTCATCGACATGGCGGTGGGCATTGTGCTGGGCGTGGCGTTTAACAAGATCGTGCAATCGCTGGTCAACGACCTGATCATGCCGCCCATTGGCATGTTGATTCAGGGCGTGCCGTTTAAGGATTTGCGGGTGGTGCTCAAGCCCGCCGTGGTGGCCGCCGAGGGCGTCAAGGCTTCGCCCGAAGTGGCGATGCTTTACGGCCAGTTCATCAACACCGTCGTGGAGTTCGTCATCGTGGCGTTCTCGGTGTTCATGGTGGTCAAGGTGATGAACAAGGTCATGCGCAAGCGTGAAGTTGAAAAGGCCTGAATCGCTGACGCCCACTCAGCCCGCGAAAGCAGCCCTTGTGCTTCGTTGGGCAACGCTCAAACGGTGTCGAAGCGTTCGCTCCGCGCTGTACCATGACCGCATGGCGTCATCGTCGCTGATTGATGAGGTTTCGCTCACCCTGCCGGACTTGCCCCCCGCCTTGGACGGCCTGCGCATCGCGCATGTCAGCGACCTGCACGTGGGTCGGCCAAAACGCCGCCACCAACGCATTATCGCCGAGGCTGCCGACCTTGCCGGGCAAGTCGATTTCTTCTTCCTCACCGGCGATTACATGAACCGGTCCGGCGACGAAACCAACGCCTTGGCCATGCTCGACGCCCTCACGGCTAAGCTTAAGCCCCGCTTGGGCACACTGGGCGTATTCGGCAACCACGATTCCTGGGCCATTCGCCGCATGACCCGCGACCTGCCGGTGCGCTGGCTGGCGGATGAATGCGTGACCTTCGCCGACGGCACCATCCAGGTCATGGGCTTTGAATCCCACAATCACCGCCACTTGGACGCCTTGGCCTTGCTGGCGAACATGGAGCGGCAGGGCCTTGTAACCGCGTCCGAACCCCACCGCCAGGGTAAGCCACCCCCACCGCTGCGGCTGGTGCTTTGCCATTACCCCATGTATCTCCCCACCGTGGCGGACATGGGCGGCGACATCATGTTCTCCGGCCACACGCATGGCGGACAACTGCGCCTGCCGGGCAACTTGCCCCTGATGAACTCCAGCGACCTGCCCCTGAGGCTCAGTTCGGGCATCCTCCGCCATCGCCGCACGCTTTGCGCCGTGTCACGCGGGCTGGGTGAGAGTTGGCTGGCCTTGCGGTTGTTCTGTCGGCCCCATCTGCCGGTCTATACATTGCGGCGGGGGCCGCTGCCGGGGCGGCAGACGGACCATATTGAAAATGTCGTGCCGTGGTGACGGGGGGTGACGTTTTACGAGTAACGGTTGTGTTATCCTTCCCTGCCTTTGAGGGACGCTAAACCGCAAGCGTGAAACTAGCGAGTGGGATGTGATTGAAAGGTGCTTCCATGACGACGAATGACCAGGCAAACGGCAAGTCCATCGGCATCGGCATGATCGGTTGCGGCACGGTCGGCGGCGGGGTGGCGCGACTGCTCCATGAACAGGCGGCCCTTTACACCCAGCGCACGGGTTGCCGTCTCGAACTGCGCAAGGTGCTGGTGCGCGATGCCGCCAAGCACCGCGCGGGGTTGCCGGCCAGTGGCGGGCCGGGGCGGCCGGGGATGAAGGCCGATGTTTTCACCGATGACGCCGAAGCTTTTTTCGCCACCGACATGGAGATCGTCATCGAGGTCGCCGGGGGCGCGGGGCCTATTGAGCGCCATGTTCGTCGCGCCCTCGAAGCTGGCAAGCATGTCGTTACCGCCAACAAGAGCCTGCTGGCCCAACAAGGCCCCGAGCTTTTCGCCCTGGCGCGTAAGCACAACGTCAGCGTCGCCTTTGAGGCCTCCTGCTGCGGGGGCATTCCCGTCATCACCGCCCTTTACGCGGGCCTGATGGCCAACCGCATCGACGCCCTCTACGGCATCTTAAACGGCACTTGCAACTACATCCTCACCGAAATGACGCAGGCCAAAAAGTCCTATGCCACGGCCCTGTCCGAGGCCCAGGCCAGTGGTTACGCCGAGGCCGATCCGACCCTTGACGTATCGGGCATGGACGCGGCCCAAAAGCTGGCCGTGCTGGCCTCGCTGGCCTTCGGCGTCGCGGTCAAGGGAACGCAAGTGGCGGTCACGGGCATCGATAAACTCGACCTGGCGGACATCCGTTTCGCCGGCGAAATGGGCTACGACATCAAACTCCTGGGCATCGCCCAGCGCGAGGGCACGGGCACGGAGGCGAACCTTGAGAACCAAGGCCTGTCGCTGACGGTGGAGCCTTGCTTCATTCACAAGAGCGTGCCCTTGGCGCAGGTGCATGGGCCGTTCAATGCGTTGTCGGTGTACGGTCACGCCACGGGGCAGACGATGTATTTTGGTCGCGGCGCGGGGGCCTTGCCCACGGCCAGCGCGGTGGTGGGGGATGTGCTCAACATTGTGGGCGGGTCGTATCCCCGCGCCTTCGCCGCCATGCGGCTTTGGGCCGATCAACAGCCCCCGGCGAAGCTGGTGGAGCGTGATCAACAGGCCAGCCGGTTCTACCTGCGCATCAACTCATTGGACAAGCCCGGCACCATGGCGCGGATCACTGAGACGCTTGGGCAAGCGGGCATCAGCCTTTCCGCTGTGATGCAACACGAAAGCAACGCGGGGAACTTCGTCCCCGTGGTGGTGCTGACCCACCGCTGCCAAGCCGGCGCGTTGCGGCAGGCGCTTAAACAAATCGAAGCCTTGGAAGTCATCGACGGCACGCCCGTCCGCATCCGCATCGTGGACATGCCCTCGGCGTAAGCAACACGGGATGCCGTGTGGCATCTTTCAATGGGGTTTCCTTGTCAAGGCCTCGGGCGGGGCGATCAGGGCAAACGCATGTACCGACAATAACACCACTTTGCGATCCGCGAGGGAACGCAGCGGTGCCACAAAGATCCGCACACGCAGTAAGCGGGATTTGAGCAACGTTCGCCTGAGTAACCCACCGCTTACTTCGTGCGCGGCTCGTGGCTTGGCTGTCCTGTAAATCCACATGCGTTTGCCCTGGCGGGGCGATGCCGGTCATCTCCACGGACTTTTGCGTTCCATTGGGTTGCGTCCGGCGAGTGTGAGTTTTTTTGCCATCCTCCAGCCGTCATTCCGCCGCTTTGCGTTGGAGCGTCAGATCGATGGTGATGGTGTTGTCGTCGATGGCCGACAGTTGCAGGCCCGCGGTTTGGAAGTGCTCCAGGACCAACACGGCGGTGTTGACGGCCCGCATGATCCGCGCTTGCCGGGGCTTGGCCGGGACGCTGTCATCGCCGGTGCGGACTTCCCACGCGGCATGGATGGCTTGGAGTTGGGCGGCGATGGCCGGGGTTCGCATCAGGGCGGTGGCCATGAGGCCGTCCTTGGCCTTGAGGCCCAAGTCGGTCAGCGCCGGTTCGTTAACGAGTTTTGCCCCGGTGGCCACGGCGGGCGAAGTCGGGGGCGGGACGATGGCGTCGATGGTCTGATTCATCAGCGCGGGATTGGTCGTTAGCACGTACCACGAGCCGACCTGTCCGAAGGCGAGTTGGAGTTGCTTGAGTTCCGGGCGCTGGGCGCGTTGCGACATGGGCGTGCCCAAGTCGGCGGTGTGATAGGTGGTGGCGATGTGGGTGGCCGTGCCCAGGGTGATGGGGTCGATTTCCCACTCCACGGTCTTGAGGTTCAAGAGCAGCAGAGCGCTGTTTAAGATGCGGTCGAGTTGGGGGGTGACCGACGGGTCTTTGAGTTCAACGGCCAAGCCGAGCATGGGCAGGGCGAGCGGAACGACGGCCGCGTCGACATCGTTGGCAACCACGGGGGCCTCGGCGGTCTTGGCGGTTTCAAGAGGCGCGGCGGCAGCGAAAAGCACGATGCTATCGCCGATCTTGGGCAGCACATCGCCGGCCAGCGTCTTGGGCGCCAGCACACGGTCGATCATGCGGCTGTCCTTGGGGGCCTTGGGCTGAATGTTGACACTCACCGCCGCCATGACGCCCGCTGGCACGGGGCCGAGGTTCATCGTCCCGCGTTGGGGCATCGCCACCAGCAGGTTGGCAATGTCGGAAGTCGAACCGATGTAACGCGCGGTGATGGTCTGATCTTTTCTCACCAGCGCCAAGGCGTGCGTTTCGGGGCCTTTGCCGGTGGCGTCATCGGCGGGCTTGCGGATGAAGGCGGTGCCGAAGCGCTCGGCGGGCATCTTCTTCATCCACGCGGCAAACGTCTTGTCATCCGCCAGCGATTTGGCCTTGGCGTCGCGCGACAAAACCTCTTCCATGTACTTGGCGTGGGCCACGTCGCTGAAAGCCATCCACTCGTTGGAGAAAGCGAGGTTCAGGTCGCCCAGGTCGTTGGTGTAGAGAGTAAAGTCGCCGAAGGATCGCACTTGCCGCAAAGCCAGGCTGGTGATGACATCCTGAGCGGCGGCGGGCTTGACGCGGGAGAGAATCACCCCCGGCTTGCCGTCACCTTCCTCCTTGGCGATGAGCACCAGCGACTTGCCGAAGTAGGTGTCGATGAGCTCGGCCGAGTTCATGCCCATCGCGGCCTTGAGCAGCACCCAGCCTTCAGGCTCGCGGTCAAGATTCAACCGCTTGCGTAGCTCGGTGATGAGCGGGTCGTTGGCGTAATCGGCGCGGAGGGTCGCCAGGTCGTCGATCTGAATGAACACGGCCGCTTCGGGTGGCGCGAGCTTGGCGGCGTCCTGAGCGCGGGCGTTGGCGGCGAAGACCAAAGTGAGAATGCAAGTCAGCAGCAGGGCGAGGCCGGTGAAACGAGGTTGAGGGGTGGCGATTGTCATAGCGGGTCTCCGTGGTGGTTGGGCTGTTTGTGCGGTTGTTGCGGCAAGTGATTGAGGGTGCGGTCGTCGGGCTGTTGTCGCGGGCTGATGAACTGGGCCGGGTCGGGAATGCCGGCGGGCAGCAGCATTGCCGGGTCGGGCCGCCATGCCAGCAGGCGGCTTGTCTGGTGCATACCACTCAAGAGTCGTTGCGGTTGCACCAGGGCTTCGTTGGTGAATTGGCGGGCCATGGCGCTGACGGGGGTGAGGTCTTGCGGTTGGCCGTGGCGGGAGGTCGGCATTTTCAGATCGACGAGCAAGGCCAAGGCAATCGCCGCCGCCAGAGCACCCACGCCGACGTAGAGTGTGAAGCGATGCGTCATGGTCCGTGAACGAGGGAGGCGGTGGGGCGGTTGTGTTTGAACGGGACGCGAGGCGGTTTGGGCGGGTTGCCACTGATCGAGTACGGCTTGGGTGAAGGCGGTGGCATCGCGCCCCGCGGCGTCATCGTTGGCGTCCGCCTCGCTGGTCGTGAGAACCGCCAACCACGCGGCATCCTGTTTTCGCTTGGCGGCGCAGGCAGGGCAATCTCGCAGGTGTTGCTCCATCGCCGCGAGTTGGGTCAGCGAAAGCTCACCGTTCAACTCGTCTTCCAAGATGTTTTCAATCTCGTGGCAGTTCATGGTGTCAGTGCCTCGCGTTCTTGTTCCAGGATGCTTCGCATGGCCGCCCGCCCGCGGTGCAGGTGGCTCTTGACCGTGCCGGTCGGCGACTCCATCACGGCGGCGACCTCCTCGATCGACAGGCCTTGCTGATGGAAGAGCGTCAGGGCGGTGCGCTGCGGCTCGGTCATTTGCGACAGTGCTTTATCGAGTCGCAGCCGCAGGTGTCGCCGGTGCTCGTCATCACCGACGACCTGGGCCGGGTCGGGTTCACGGGAGACCAGCGGCGCATCGGGCAGGGCGGTTTGTTTGGTGTCGGCCCGGCGCAGACGGTTAATCGACAGTCGCCGGGCGATGGTCAGCAACCAGGTTCGCATCGGGTACTTCGGGTCGTAGTTCTCCGCGTAACGCAAGAGGCGCAGAAACGTTTCCTGCGCCAAGTCATCCGCCACGTCATCCCGGCGGGTCAGCTTGCGAAGAAACGAACGCACCGTGGCCTGATGGCGATTGATGAGCGTTTCCCCGGCCGCGCGGTCACCCCGTGCGACCTGAAGAATCAGCGCCGCGTCCGCCGGTTCGGCCACGGCACACGCCTCCCGGCCCCCCCGGCCCCCCCGTTGAAGTTGACCGTCGCCTCCCTGCATCAATTCATCCTACCGGCGGCTTGAAAAAAGGTTGCGGAATGTTGATGGGGTGGTGGAAGAATAAATCACAAACCCACGGATGAGACGCCGATTTGGGCGGCTCTTCCGTGGGCTTGATTGCATTGACGTTTTGCGTGTCGTCTGGCGGCGAATGCTAGCGCCATTGGTTCAATTTCAGGGTCGCGTTTAGGACGGAAAAGATCAGCGTTTACTTCGCAACGTCACCAACTCAAGGGGATGAATGTCCAGCGTGACTTGGCCGTTTTCCATTGTCACCGCGCCAGCGTCGGCGTCGGGGGTGGCGGCACTGCCGCGACGCATGGCGAAGACCACCTTGCCATCGGCGTCCTCGAATTGCACCGCCAGGCGGGCGTCATTCCAGGACTCGGCGCCGAGTTGCAAATCCTTGGCGCGCATGGCGACGACCACTTGCAGCGACTTCCATTCCGGTTCGAGCTTGAGCAACTGGGTAAAGCCGTTGCAGGGCTTGTCCATGACCACGATGCGGCGTTCGCCGTCCATTTCGTAACGTGCTGCGCAACCTTCACTCTCCGTCCAGAACTCCGCGGCTCCATCGGCAAACTTGGAGAAGTCGCCGTTGGGCAACACGGTGGTCGGCGCTTCGGCGCGGGAGGTGGCCGCGAGCAGAAGACTCAAGCCACAGACAAGCGTGACAATCCAGAGACGCGATGCGAGCATGGCGATACCCTTTGGGTAGAAGGTTTTGTCCTCTGTCAAGAGGGACAAGGTTGAAGAATCTGCGTAAACCACCGGGGCGGGAAACGTTGGTGCTTGGTTGCTTGCGGCTTGACCGGAAATCACGGGGTCTTGCCAATGGCGCGGTAGTCACGCCAAGTGGTGTCCCAATCCAGCGAATACCAGTGCGGATTGGCTTGCAGGTCGTACACCTCCATCTGACTGACGTGGCCGTCGTAATACTGGACGTTGGATTTTTCAAGTGCCGGCCCACCATGTAATGGCAACGGGGCAGGTCAGTCGTGGCGTGGGTAACGTCCGTGCCTGGATCCAAATCCATCGACGTGTCTTTCTGACTCGGCGAAAGCGAATCGGAGATGGAAACCAGCTTGCTGGGGTTGGTCAACCGGCTGATGCGATAGACCCGGCGGGTGAGTTCCCAGCCTTGAATCGCTGCGTCGGGATAAGTTGTGCCCCGCATGTTGATGTAGTTGTTCTTGCCGTAGTGCGTCTCGGAGTTCACCCCCACGTTGAGATTAAACGCCTGGCTGGGGCAGATGAACAGTGGCCGCATATCGACCG
The DNA here is from genome assembly GCA_038241095.1 of Phycisphaerales bacterium. Lineage (GTDB taxonomy): Bacteria > Planctomycetota > Phycisphaerae > Phycisphaerales > Phycisphaeraceae > JBBDMX01. The sequence goes on along the minus strand of JBBRGB010000001.1, from coordinate 37,919 downwards.
TGCCGGTGAGCGTGGGCACGGTGCGCGGGGCCTGATTCACATAATTCTCATCGAGCACCTCAAACCACGGGTCATCGTCACCGGGCACCTTAGTCCAGTTGGGCAGGCATTCTTCCTTGTAATCATTGGGGTACATGTTGACCAACAAGCCCATCTGTTTGAGGCCCGCGGCGCAGGTCGAGGTGCGCGCCGCCTCACGGGCCGCGCCCAGCGCCGGCAAGAGCAGGGCGATGAGCAAGGCGATGATGCTGATGACCACCAAAAGTTCGATCAGAGTGAACGCGGCCAGACGGCCAAGCGATTTTCGCTGCGACTGCATGTTTGGGACTCCCTGCGTGAGGGTGGGATTGCAAGGACGGATCACAAATCCGTGGCGCGGCGTTGGCCGCGCCACGGAGTCAAGGTTTGTCAATCAATGCCGACGCCGACGGGGCAGGGTGATGAGCATTCCACCGGCCGCCAAGAGCGCCAAGCTGATGGGCTCGGGGACGACCTGGGTGATGGTCAGGTTCACTTGGCCGGGGGTGACGGTGTCAATCCCGAAGGCCAAGCCGCTGGAAAGCGTGGGCATGAGGCCGATTTGCAGGCCGTTGTCGGTCAGCACGCCGGTGTAGTTGATAAGCCGCCACGTGTCGCCAAGGTTGGCCGCGAGGAACGAACCGGCGACGGTTTCAGTGACGTTGAGCATGCCGTCAAGTTGCAGATCGGTGACGCTCGTCAGCAGGTCGTTGACCCCGCCGCCGACTGCCAAGTTGGTGCCGTTAAGCTCGTAGGCCAGATCGCTTGCGGCATCGAGATACACGCCGGCGATGACCGTCAGCGTGCCGGCCGAAGTGCCCGGGGCAATCGTGCCACCCAAGCTGGTGACGGCCCGGCGAAGCGTGCCGTTGCCGCCCAAAGTGCCGGCGCTATTGATCGTCACGGCCGTGAAGTTGTTGGAGCCGTTGGCGTTGAACTGCAACGTGCCGCCGTCAATGGTGGTCGTGCCGTCGTAGTTGTTGTTGACGTTCAAGGCCCAAGTGCCGCTTCCGGTTTTGACCACGGAGGTCTGATTGGCACCGCTGTTGTTAGCGATGTTGCCGTTGATGATGCCCATGCCGCTGCCGGCCAGGGTCAAGGTCTTGGCACCCGCGCCGCTGGCGCTGATGCCGGTGTTGTGGGTCAACGCGCCGGAACCCGAGGCGTCGAGCGTCGCCCCGCCGGTGGTGCCCGCCATGTCAATGGCGCGGTTGGTGGCGTGGCCCGCGCCGGTGTATTGCAACACCGCGCCGACAGCGCCTTCACCGATGCCGATCAGGCCGTCCCCGCCAAAGAGCGGGTTGCCCACCGAGGTCGGCACGCCCGCCGCGACGTTGGCGATGCTGCTGATGGACAGCGTGCCCTGCTTGACGGTCGTTTTGCCGCGATAGGTGTTGCTGGCCCCCAGACGCATCACGCCAGCGCCGGTCTTGATCATGCCCTTGCCGTTGACATTGGTGGGGTGAATCAACGTGCCGGTGACATCCAGATCGATGCCGTTGGCCGCGCCGGAAGCGACGTTGAAGGTGGTGTCCGTTCCGCCGTCCCACATCGAAACGCCTTGGGCGCTGATGACCGAGGTCACCAGCCCGCCGTTGACGTTGACTTGAGCGCCGTCGAGGTTCCACGTGCCCCAGGCGAGGTTGGTGCCTTCGCTGGCGAGTTCGCCGCCGTTAAGGTTCAATACTCCGCGCATGTGAGCGCCCTTGCCCGCGGCGATGGTCAGCTTGCCGCCGGCGTTGATGGTCACGGGTACTTGGTTGGCCGCGTCGCCGTTGTAGCCGACCAGGCCGTTGTCCATGCCGATACGCACCGTGCCGCCGTTGTTGATAATCAACCCCGCCGTGCCGACGAAACCGCTGTCGCCCTGGTTGGCCGGGACGTTGACGTTCATCAGTCCGCCGTTGACGGTGGTGGTGCCGGTGTAGGTCACGCGCTGGCCGGTGAAGGTCAGCGTGCCGATGCCGTTTTTGACCAGGCTGCCGGTGGAGGTGTCGCCGAGGTTGCCGGTGGTGACGTTGCCATCGCCTTGGATGGTCAGGTCGTTATTCATTTTCACCGCGCCGCCCAGGGTCAGCGTGCGACCCGCCGCCACGTCCCAGATTTGGGCCGCGTCAAGCCGCACCGCGGCGTTGACGGTGAAGTTCTGCGTCGCCGCCGTCATGTCGATGCCCGACGATCCCAGCGCCAGCGTGTTGCCGGCGTTGATGGTCACCAAGCCGCCGGGATCCAAAATGGCGATGCCCTGATAACCCACGCTGCCGCCCAACACCGCGGTGTTGGCACCGGTGACGACATTGCTCCACTGGGCGACGTCGTTGGTGCCGGGGAACAGCGTCACCCAACTCGCCGGATCGTTGAGATTCAAGGCGTTGTCGGCCTTGTCGATGGGCACCGCGCCGGCGGTGGAGGCAAGCGAGGCGGCCATGGCCGCGAGGACCAAAGCGCTGACGGTGCGGGGACGATTCTTGAGACTTTGCATGACTTTCTTCCTTCTTTCAAAAGGGGTCTTTGACGTGACACACGGTTCACGCCGTTTGGGTTGCGAAAGTTAGAGCGAAACGCGACGACGCATGGGGTAGCCGATCACCAACGCTCCCACGGCCAGGAGCAACATGTTGGCGGGTTCGGGAATGGCATTGGCGACCACTTCGATCGAGCCATCGGCATAGTTGAACTGCGAGCCGCCGAAGTCCTTCCACGCCAGCCCACTGGAGAGCGTGGGCAGATACACATCGGTGAAGTTGCCACTGGCCACGGAGTTGGAACCCCAATCAAAGAGGTCGAAAATCTGGCCGTCGGCGAAGGCCACGCCGTTGTCCACCACGCTCAGCGTTCCGCCGAAGGTCAGGTCGCGGCCAACCACGTTGGCAATGGTGTTGACCCACGTGCGGTCGTAAACCGTGTCGCTATCAAGCTCGAAGATCGAACTGCCGGCGAGCGTCAGGTCGTTTTCGATGGTCATGGTGCCGGCCGAGTTTCCGGGGTGAAGGTGCCGGTGCTCTGGACGTCCACGGCCCCGCGAATGGTGCCCGTGCCCGCCAGCGTGCCACTGCCGTTGACAGTGACGTTGCTGGCATTTCCGCCGACCGCTCCGCCGTTGATTCGCAGCGTGCCTAGGTTCACGTTGGTTGCGCCGCTGTAGGTGTTGTCGCCGCTGAGAATGACGGTGCCGGCCCCGGTCTTGGTCAGGCCCACGCCGCCGCCGAGTACCGCCGCCACGCTGCCGTTTTGCACGTCAAACCCGCTGGTGCTGGTAAGTGTGCCCGTGCCGTTGATGGCACCATTAATCAAACTCATGGCCCCGACGCTGTCGCTGAAACTTTGCAAATCAAGAACGGCCGTGGTGCCGCTGACCGTCACCGCGCCGCTGCTGATGGCATTGGTGATGCCATACTTGAGCGTCCCGGCGTTGACGGTGGTCAGGCCGGTGAAAGTGTTGGCCGCGCCGAGTTGCCATGTGCCAGCGCCCTCTTTGGTCAAGGTGCCCGTTCCCAAATCCAAGACCTTGTTTTCATTGCCCGTGCCCGTGCCAGTGAGCAGGATGTTCTTGCCCGAAGCATTGGCGAGGCTGCCATTGAGGGTCAGATCGCCGACGCCCGAGGCGTCAAGGCTAACCGTGCCGGTGCCAGTGAGGTTGAGGGTGCGGTTGGAACTGTGCCCACCGACCGCTGTGCCGACGTACTTGAGTCCCGCCCCGCCGGCGATGTCGATGTTATTGGAAGTCTTTCCCAAGGCCGTGGCGGTGGTGTTGTCGTTGGCGATGCTGTTGAAAGCCAAGATACCCGCGCTGACGGTGGTGTTGCCCCCATAGGTGTTGACACCGGTCAGTTGCATCGTTCCCGCGCCGGCTTTGGTCAGAGAGCTGTAGTTCTCAATAAGGTTGCGGAAACAATCAGGTCGGCATTCGCGTTGCCCGTCGCATCGGCGACGGTGAAGGTGGTGGTGCTGTTGCGGAGAAGAACACCGTTGTAAGTTGAACCGCCAGCGATAATGCTTGACGCCGTATCGCCACCGACGGTCACATTGTTGTTGAGCCGATACGACTGGCCACCTGAGGTGCCGTTGCCGGTGATCAGGGTGCCTCCGTTGAGTGTCAGCACCTGCTCAAAGAAATTGCTCCCGCCACTGATGTTGGCACTGGTCAGGGTGCCGCCTCCATTGATCGTAAAAAAGAGTTGGGTGGTGCCACTTTGTCCAAAGATATTACCGGTGGTAAACTCGAGTTTACCACCTTGATTGACAACCATCTGTCGATTTGACGCACCGTTTTTATACTGACCCAGAACACCCGAGACGGGATCGCCGAAACCGAGGGAACCACCCGCGAGAACCTTGCCCTGATTGATGGTCAATCCGCCAAACCACCCGCTGAGCGTGCTAGGGCAACGCCACCCGTACATCGTGTTGTCATTTCACCGTCAAGGTATCATCCCAAGGGCTTTCATGGCCCCCATATCGGCCTCGTTATTCCCACGCATAAACCACCATCGAATCGTCAAGAGATTGCCGGACGACCTATATCGAAAAGAAGGCTCATCCGACTAATGGATAGGTAGTTTTGTGCGGGCGTATGTTTTGCGCTTGAAGAACTCCTGATCTCAATAGCCGACGCGAGTGCAATGGCCGCGCCGGCCGGGAAGGAAGAAGAATCAATCGCCGGGGTTCACGACAAGGCCGGGCGCGGATTGACATGTTCAGACCGCGCGGCGTGTGATGCGGTGCGTGGCCGTTTTCCGCGGCGGAGTGCTTCACGCTTATACTGCACGCATGTCACCTCGCGCCATCTTGTTGGGCATCGCGCTGGGTCTGTTCGTGGCCTTGGCGACGTACTTCAACGACTTTGTCATTGGCCAGACATTTCTCATCGGCAATCACCTGCCGGCCTCGGTGTTCGGCGCGGGGTTGCTGTTGCTGTTGTGTGTCAATCCGTTGTTGCGTTTGGCCTCGCCGCGCTGGCCGTTGAATGCCGGGGAAATCGCCATGATCCTGGCCTTGGGGCTGGCGGTCTGCGCCTGGCCGGGGTCGGGGCTGATGCGCTACATGGGCCAGTACGTGGTGACGCCGGGTCATCAGTTGCAGATCAGGAGTTCCTGGCAGGCGACGCGGGTGATGTCGTATCTGCCGGGCGGCTCCGCCGAGTTGGCCGAGGGGTATGTCCGCGATTGGGACGCCTTGATCGCGGCCCTCAAACCCGCGGGGCAAGAGGATCAAGCCGGTCAGACCTCGCCGCCCCTCGCCATCATTCGCCAGCGTCTCGACAATCCCGCGCGGCAACTCATCGCCACCCACCAACCCGGCCACCTGCTCAAAACCAACGAGCGTGAAACGCTGCTCGCGGCCATCAACGCTATCCTCCACGATCCAACTTTTCTCGCCAGTCTCCCTTGGCAAACGCTCAAATTACCCGCCTACATCCACGCCATCGCCACCAAGGCCCGCGACAAGCAAACGCTGACCGACAAAGAAAGCCTCGCCCTGGCCCGCGCGGTTCTTGAAAGCGCCTTGCCGCCCGGCATCATCCAACCGCCTCCGCAAGGTCAGGGTCTGTTGCTCAACGACGGTGTGATGACCGATGACATCACGCCTTTGCTCTCCGGCGGCGTCGGTGGGCAGGGCATGGGCATCACGCAAGTTCCTTGGGGACTCTGGTGGCCCAACCTGCGACTCTGGGGCGGCGTGGTGCTCATGACCGGGCTGGCGGTGCTTTGCGTGCTGGTCATCGTCCACCCGCAATGGCTTCACCGCGAAGTGCTGCCTTACCCCACCGTGGAGTTCGTCTCCGAACTCACCCGCGCCAAGCCCGGCGCGGGCCTGCCGGAGGTCGCCTCCAACCGCCTCTTTTGGTATGGCTTCGGCGCGGTCGCTTTCCTCCACTTGCTCAACGGTTTGCACGCCTGGTATCCGCAGTGGCCTTACATCGACATGGCCATGCCCTTTGACCCCATGCGGCAAGCCCTGCCCAACGCCAGCCGCGCCGATGGTTCCTGGGGCCTCTTTCGCCCGCTGATTTACCCTTCGGTCATCGGCTTTGGTTTTTTCATCAACACCCGCGTGGCTTTTTCCGTGGGCATCTCGCAGGTGCTGTGGGTTTTCTTCGGCTCGTGGCTGTTCTCCTTTGCCGTGAGTCTCTCTTCCAACCGCTTTGCCGTGGATGGCAACGGCACGTTCATGCGTTTCGGGGCCTACGTGGGCATGACGCTGATGATTCTCTATTTTGGTCGTCGGCATTACGCCCGCACCTTGATGGGGGCGGTGGGCTTGAAACGTGACCCGCAGACGCCGGCTTCCTCGGTCTGGGCGGCGCGGCTCTTTCCGCTGTTCATGGCTGGCGCGGTGTTTATTCTCGCGCGTTGGGGCGGGCTGGGGCCGCTGATGGCGACCTTGGCGGTGGGCATGGTGGTGATGATCGGCGTGGTGTTGGCGCGGATCAACGCCGAGACGGGGTTGTTTTACGCCCAGCCAGACTGGTTGCCGGGCGTGATTCTCGCGGGGTTCTTCGGCGTCCAAGGTCTTGGCCCGGAGGCTTTCATCGCCCTGACCATGACCAGCGTCATCATGGCCGGCGACCCTCGGGAAAACATTGGGCCGTACTTGGCCAATGGGTTGGCGATGAACGAAAAGGTCGGGCATCGCAGGCCCGGCAAGGTTTCGCCTTGGATCGGGCTGATGGTGGTGGTGGGTCTGGTCGCGGCCATCGTGATGACGACCTGGCTGCAATACAACCACGGTTTTGCGGCCAACTCATGGGGCGTGGGCCAAGCCGAGGCCACCTTCAACGCCGCATCCGCCGGCATCCGTGAACTCTCGGCCATAGACGCCTTGGGCCAGTCCACGGGCTTAAGCGGGCTGGATCACTTCCGCTTGGCCACGCCCGCCGGGTCGGTCATCACTTGGGCCACGGTGGGGCTGTTGTTATTGGTGGGCTGTGCCGTGGCGCGGATTCGCTTGCCCTGGTGGCCGCTGCATCCGGTGGCGTTTCTGGTGTGGGGAACCTACCCCATGGCCATGTTCTCGTTTTCGTTTTTACTGGCGGCGGCGGTGAAGTGGGCCGTCATCCGTGTGGGCGGTGAATCGAGCTACCGCACGGTCAAACCGCTGATGGTGGGCATCATCGCTGGCGAAGTGCTGATGATCCTTTTCTGGTCGCTAGTGGGCACGCTCTACTGGCTCCACACCGGCGAATCCCCCGCCGTCTATCGCATCCTGCCGATCTGAAGTGCGCGTGAAGGATTCGTTGCAACAGTTTTGCTGCGAGAGTGCGAAGCCACGGACAAGTCGCCGCTTCGGGCGGTTCTGTTGCGCTGTGTCGCCCTATAATCGCGTCTTCATGAAATGCGGAGCATGGAATAACGTGACGCGACTCGTCCTGATTTTTGTGGTGGTGTGTTTTGCGCTAACGGGCTGCGACGAGCCGGGGGTGGAGGTTTATCGCGTGGCGAAGGATCCGCCGCCACCGGGGGCGGGGGCGATGGCGGCGGGCGAGATGGTTCAGGGTGGTGAGGATCACGACGATCACACGGGTCACGATCACGGGCCGATACCGACGGATGCCGATGCCGTCGCGCCGGGCAAGCTGCGTTTTGCCACACCGGAGGATTGGAAAACCGCGGCCAACGCCAGCGATCTGCTCATGGCTGCTTACGACATTGACACCTCGGCGGGGCCGGTGCGGGTGACGGTGAGTTCGCTTTCCGGGGAAGCCGGCGGAGTGTTGCCCAACATCAACCGTTGGCGCGGGCAGGTGGGGCTGGCCCCCGTGGCGACGTTGGGCGAGCAGTTGCATCAGACGCCCATGATTGCGGGGCAACCGGCGATTCTGGTGGATCTGAGCGGGCCGGTCGTCGCGGGAAATGAAGAGGATGGTCAGCAGCGACGGCCCCGCATCGTCAGTGCCATGTTCGCCCACCAAGGACAGATGTGGTTTTTCAAGATGACGGGAACGCATGACGCGGTGGAGACACAACGCAAAGCGTTTGATGCGTTTCTCAAGAGCGTGGTGTTTGTGGGTGTGACGCGAAATGATGATGCGGGGGGCAATCTCCCCGCCCCTGGAGGGGCGGGGCTTTCGGGGACGCGCGAAAGCACGAGGGTTTTGCATGGAAATGTGGAGTTTTCAGGGGATCATCCATGAGCAAATCCCCCGAAACCCCCGCGCTCTGGCGGCGCGTCCTCACGCCCCTGGCGTCGTTGAAACTCACCGTGGCGCTCTTTGCCTTGGCCATGTTCCTCATCTTCGCCGGCACGCTGGCGCAACGCTTCGAGGGCAACTGGACCATCGTCAACCAATACTTCCGCCCTTGGGGTTGGCCACCCTCCAAATACTTCGTATTCATCCCCCTGCAAATCTTCGCCCCGCGAAGCATCCCCCTGCCGGGCTCATTTCCCTTCCCCGGTGGATTCCTCATCGGCGGGCTGATGCTGGCCAACCTCTTGGCGGCCCACGCGGTGCGCTTCAGTCTGTCGTGGAAACGGGCTGGCATCCTGCTGATTCACGCGGGGCTGATCGTGTTGCTCGTGGGCGAAGCCGTCACCGCCGTGGCCCAAGATGAGTCCCAGATGACCATCTACGAAGGCTCCTACGCGCAATACGCCCAAGACATTCGTAAGAGCGAACTGGCGGTCATCGACCCGACGAATCCCTCACTGGACACCGTGGTGGTTTTCCCCGAGGCGCTGCTTCGCCGGGCCGCGGATGGGCGGTCGCAAACCGCAGGGGTGGGGGGGGTGTTGTCGCACGCCATGCTGCCGTTTTCGTTGCGGGTGGAGCGGTGGATGGACAACTCGACCTTGGTGGGCTTGGGCATGGCCCCGCCGGAATTGAAGGCCACCAATCCCGCCACCGAAGGGTTTGGCAAAGTGGCGCTGGCCTCGCCGTTGCCACCGGTGACGGGCGTGGACACCAACATGCCCGTCGATGCCCCCTCCGCTTACATCACGCTCTTGGACAAAGAGGGTTTGGCGATGGGCACGCTGCTGGTGTCGCTGAATCTCGACCAGACCCAGGAGATCGCCATCGACGGCCACCCCTGGCGTTTCGCCCTGCGTTTCAAGCGTGATTACAAGCCCTACACGCTGCACCTGCTGGACTTCACGCATGAGAAGTTCGTGGGCACGGAAAAGGCCCGCAACTTCGCCAGCCGCATTCGCTTGGTGGACCCGGCCCACAACGAAGACCGCGAGGTGCTCATCTACATGAACCACCCGCTGCGTTATGGAGGCGAGACGTTTTATCAGTCCGCCTTTACGCAGGGCCAGGTGGGCAGCATCTTGCAGGTGGTGCGCAATCCCGGTTGGCTCTTGCCGTATGTGTCGTGTCTGCTGGTGACGCTGGGTTTGACGGTGCACTTCGGGTACATGCTGATGCGTTTTGTGGGGAGGGCGCGATGAGGAAGTATCTGCCGTGGTTTCAAGTGCTTGCAATGTTTTGCCTGATGCTGGCGGCCGGGCCGGCGTGGGCGCAAGCGGATTTCGATCTCGACGCCTTTGGCCGCATTCCCGTCTCGGCGGAGGGTCGGGTCAAACCGCTGGACTCCGTGGCGCGCAACGCGCTGATGATGTTGAGCGGTCGGCAAACGGTGGACATCGACGGCAAGATGCAGCCGGCCATTCGCTGGCTGGCGGATTTGATGGGGCACCGCAAGGGCGCTGACGATGCCCCCGTTTTCCGCATCGACCACCCGGACATCGTGGCGCTCATCGGCCAAGCCGATTCCGGGCGCAAGCGATTTTCTTTTAACGAACTCCGCCCCCACGAGGAGGCCCTGCTCCAGCAAGCGCAGCAGGCCGTGGCCGTCAAGCCCGCCGAGCGCAATCTTTTTCAGAAGCGCATCCTCGAATTGTTTGCCAATCTCAACACCTATTGGGATTTGTCGCAGTTGGAGACGCCCTACGTTGTGCCGCCGTTAAACGTGGACGAGCAGTGGCGCAAGTTCACCGATGTGTTTGCCGAGTTTCAGCGGACGCGGAAGATTCATCCCGCCGCGGGTCAGTTCGCCGGCCTCCTCGCCGCCTATCAACAGCAGGACGCCGCCAAGTTCAACGCCGAGGTCGCCGCCTACACGACGTTTCTCAAGGCCCACCTGCCCGGCGAAGTGAGCAAGGCCGGGGTGGAAGTTTCATTTAACCGAGCCGCGCCGTTTTACCAAGGCACGCTGCTCTACATCCTCACGTTCCTGGTCGTCTGCGTGTCGCTGCTCCTGGCCGGGCTGGGCCGCTTCCGCGCCGCGGGCTGGTTCCGCAACGGGGCCGTCGGATTGCTGGTGTTGACCTTTGTCATTCACACCATCGCCCTGCTCCTGCGCATGTGGCTCCAAGGTCGGCCACCCGTGACCAACCTATACTCCTCGGCCATTTTCATCGGCTGGTGCTGCGTGCTCTTGGGTCTGTTCATCGAACTCTTCTACCGCAACGGCCTGGGCACGCTGGCGGCTTCACTCATTGGTTTCGCCACCCTCATCATCGCCCACAACCTCGCCGCCGGCGACACCATGGAAATGATGCAGGCGGTGCTCGATTCCAACTTCTGGCTTTCGACCCACGTCACCACCGTGACCATCGGTTACTCGGCGACGTTCCTGGCGGGGTTCCTGGGCATCGCCCTGATCGCCGTGGGCGTGCTGAGTTGCTTCATCCCCATTGACCCGCGGCACATCAAAACCCTGGGCGGGATGATCTACGGCACCATCGCGTTTGCCCTGCTCTTTTCCTTCGTGGGCACGGTGCTGGGCGGCATCTGGGCCGATCAAAGCTGGGGCCGCTTCTGGGGCTGGGACCCCAAGGAAAACGGCGCGGTACTCATCGTGCTGGGCAACGCCCTGATTCTTCACGCCCGCTGGGGAGGCATGATCAAACAGCGCGGCATGGCGGTGCTGGCGGTGGGGGGCAACATCGTCACCGCATGGTCGTGGTTCGGCACCAACATGCTGGGCGTGGGCCTGCATTCCTACGGCTTCATGGACTCCGCGGCCTTCTGGCTCACGGCTTTCGTTGTCAGCCAATTGCTCATCATGGCCGTGGGCTTGATGCCGCTGCCTTGGGGAAGGGCACGGGAGGTGGCCATGCCAAGTCAGAGCCGTGGGGCGTAAGCCCCCGGTCGATTCACTCCGCGTCTGCGATTGCCACGCTGTTCACCATCCACCGCAGGCTTACGCCCGGCGGCTCTGATGGAGTAAGGCGTTAAGTTCACTTCACCTCTCGCCGATGAACACAAGGCGGCTTGACCGTCGCTGGAGTTCATCGTCATGCCACAGGCCACGCTATCACCGCCCGTTTCGTCCCCCGGCTCGTCCCCCGGCTTGGCCCCCGGCTCGGCGGCGGATTGGGCTGAGCCGGCGCAGATCACGCTGATCAACGCGGCCATCGCCGAGATCACGCAGATCGCCACCCTGCCCGAAATCACCCTGCAAATTATCCGCTTGGTCGAAGACCCCGACAGCTCCGCGCAAGACCTGAACAAGATCATCACCAACGACCCGGCCTTGGGTGCCCGCATCCTCAAGGTCGTCAACAGCGCTTTCTACGGCCTGCCCGGACAGATCGGCTCGATCAACCGCGCCATCGTGCTGCTGGGCTTGAACGCCGTGAAGAATATCGCCATCGCCGCGAGCTTGGCCAAGCTGTTTCGTGGCGGGCAGATTTGCCCCGGTTTCATCGCCCGCGACCTCTGGCAACACAGCATCGCCGTGGCCACGGGCACACGCCGGTTGGCCAAAGAGGCCGACCTGGGCCTGCCCGATGAGGCGTTTCTTGCGGGGCTGATTCACGATCTGGGCATCATGATCGAAGTGCAGGCCCGGCGGCCCAAGTTCATCGCCGCCTGGGCGCAGTTGGAAAGCGGCCGCAGCGCCACTTTGCGCCAAGCCGAGTTGCTGACGCTCGGCGCGACGCACGAACAGTTCGGCGCAGCCCTGTGCAAGAACTGGAAGTTCCCTTCGAGTTTCATTTACGTCACCGGGTTTCACCATCGACCGTTGGAACTAGCGCCGCAGCATCGCGTGCTGGCGTGCCTGGTTCACATCGCTGACATTCTCGCGGCTCAACAAAAACTCGGTTGCACCCGTACTGTGGAGTTCGCCGAGGTGCCCGATGACGTGGCCAAGGCCGCGGGCCTCTCGCAGGCGACGATTGAAAAGGTCGGCAAACTGTTGCCCGAGGCCGTCACCGACGCTGGCACCGTGATGACGGATTGACCGCCATGCTTGTCTTGGCCGAGCCACTTATTCCCTTGTCTCTCTTTTCCCTCCAGGCGGCGACGTTGTACACGTCGCCGTCTTTTTTCATCCTCACAGCACGCGATCCAGCAAGCGGTACTGAATCGCCTCGGCCACATGCTGCAAAGCCACTTGCGATTCCCCTTCCAAGTCGGCGATGGTTCTCGCCACCCGGCGAATCTTGTCGTAAGCCCGGGCGCTTAGGCCCATTTCGGTCATGGCCTGCTTGATGATCATTTGGCTCTGCTCATCCATCACCGCCAGCTTGTCCAACTCCCGGCCGGTGAGTGTGCTGTTGGGTTTCGTAGGCCCGCCGTTGCGAGCCGTCTGGCGTTTGCGGGCTTCGATGACGGCTTTGCGCATGGTCGCCGAGTCCGTGCCCTTGGCCGCGCCGGTCAACTGTTTGTAAGGCACAGCCGGGACCTCGATGTGAATGTCGATGCGATCCACCAGCGGGCCGCTCAACTTCGAGAGGTAACGCTCCATCGCCCGCTGGCTGACTTCATCCGTCGGCTTGTCGCCTTTGGGTGTGGGGTTCATCGCGCCGACGAGCATGAACCTCGCCGGGAAGCGCAGCGAGCTGTGGGCACGGGCGATGGTCACGCAGCCGTCTTCGAGCGGTTGCCGCAGCGTCTCAAGCACGATGCGGGGGAACTCGGGCATCTCGTCCAAGAAGAGCACGCCGTGATGCGCCATGCTGACTTCGCCGGGCCGGGGTATCGCTCCGCCGCCGATCATGGCCACGCTGCTGGCGGTGTGATGCGGGCAGCGGTAGGGCCGACGGGTCATCAGTGGTTGACCGCGGGGAATCTGGCCCACGCTCGAAAAGATGCGCGTCACGTCCAGCGCCTCTTGCCGCGACAGGGGCGGCAGAATGCCAGGCAACGCCTTGGCCATCATGGTCTTGCCCGTGCCGGCGGGACCGAGCATCAGGATGTTGTGCGCTCCCGCTGCCGCGACCATCATGGCCCGCTTGGCCGCCTCTTGCCCGCGCACATCGCCGAAGTCGATCTCCGGTGTGGCGTGATCCAGCATGGCATCGACGTCCGCTTCGGGCTGCGGCTCGATTTCGTGATTCTCATTGAGATACCCCACCACGCTGGCCAAGGTGTCGGCGGGAATCACCTCCACGCCTCCGGCGGCAGCGGCTTCCGCGGCGTTGGCCACCGGCACCACCACCGCCGGGGCGTCAAGCTGCCGCGCCAGAATCGCCAGGTTGATCGCCCCATTGATCGGCCGAATGCGACCGTCCAACGCCAACTCCCCGGCGAATAGCATCCGTTTGTGCTTCTGCGTCTGGATCGTGCCGTTGGCCAAGAGCAGCCCCACGGCGATGGGCAGATCGAAGATAGGCCCTTGCTTGGGAATGTCCGCCGGGGCGAGGTTGACCAACATGCGGGCATCGGGAAAGGCGAAGCCGCTGTTGATGATGGCGCTGCGAACCCGCTCGATGGATTCCTTGACGTTGGCGTCGGGCAGCCCCACGATGGCCGTGCGGGCAAGCCCCCGGTCGGCGACATCGACCTCGACCTCACAGGCCACCGGGTCAATCCCTTGGAGCACAAAGCTGTGAACCTGCGCAAGCATGGCAAGAGTTTACCCTCGGCGGGGCAAGGCGGCACGGGCGGCGAGGTGTCCAGCCAGCGCGGTTGAACAATGCGTGCTGCCGCGGTTGTTTGTCGGAGCCGCAAGTCGTTAGCCTTCGGATGTATGTCACTGTGGCAAGCCACGTCCCTGCGCGTGCGACGGGGGCTTGCGTCACTCGGTTCTGGCAAGTCCAGCGGCGCATCAACACCGTTGCCCTTGAAAACGTGGGCAAAGGCCGTAAGCAGAATTCCGCCCCGATTGGAATTGACTATTCTATGGATCATGCGCGACGAACAACCGATTATTAAACTTCACCCGCGTTGGCCCGGTGTGGCATGGAACGCGCGAATGATGGACATCACTGCCTGCAAAATGCGGTGTCATTTAACGCAGTGATTTCACCACTCAATGCCGCATGTGGGCATTTCGACAAGATCCGCATCGAATCGCTCGGAGAACACCCATGATTTACGCTGTGGCCCTGGGCATTATCGTGGCAATGGCCACGCTTTCACTATGGAGGCCATCGGCTTGCCTGGTGTTTGTCTTTTCCGCCATGCTTATCAAACAACTGCTGGAGGCGAGATCTCCCGTGGTGGGGATTCAAAGTCAAATAGTGCACATTGCCGTTGCCGTTGGAGTCGTGTTGGCGCTGGTGGTGGCCGCGGCGAGAAGAGCGCCTGTATTGTCAATCACGTCCAAGGTCGGGTGGCTGGGCATAGGCCTTTATGCGTGGTCAGGTTTGTCCCTTCTTTGGACGCCATATCCCGAAGGCTTCTGGATCATGTGGACATCCGAGGGGCCCTATGTCCTGCTTTGGATCATTCTCGTGCCGCGACTGGTCAATAACGTGGAGGATATGCGGGCAGCGGCAAAAGCGATCGCACTCGGCGGAGGCTTGGTACTCGCCTTGGCGTTGTTTGGGTTTGAATGGACTGGCAGAGGCATTCAAGGAGCTGGCAGAATATCGGGAAAAGGAGGCAACCCTCTGGCCCCCGCGCAGCTGGGCATGTTTGTAACGGTCATATCGATACTTGTGCGACCCCATCGATTCGTCTCATTGTGGGGACTGTTGCGTTGGCCGGTGATGTTGATTGCCTTGGCTGTGATTGTTCGGTCCGGGTCCCGCGGTCCGCTCTTGGGGGCCGTCGTCGCATCGGTGCTCTTGATTCCACTTGCCTATGGTTTCCGCCGCCCCCGACAGATACTGGTTGTTGTCGGCATTGTTGCCATCTTTGCCATTGCGCTCAATTGGGTGATTTCGGAGTACGCCACCGGGACCAGATGGCAGCAGGAAGGGTTTAACGAGTCCATCGAAGGCAGACTGGACCTGGCACGCACCGCCATCACCGCGTGGATTAACTCTGGCCCGATCTATTGGCTCATTGGCATGGGGACTGGATCGCTCTACAGTCCGGTGGTCTTGGGCTACACTTCGGAAAACGCGTTTATTGATTGTCTGGCCGAACTTGGTTTGATAGGCTTCACATTGCTTGCACTGCTGTTGGCGCGGACTGCACAGGCGGGTTACCGATTGATTGCGTTATCACCAAGTGACTATGTGCGAAATTCAGTGGTACTGGCATTTTTGGGCTGCGTTATATCAGTGGTAATTATATCGATGAAGGGCACAAGCATCATGAGTATTTACGACATGATGGGCCTGTGCATAATCATAGCGCGGGTGGCGGAGATCACGGCACAGGAATCAGCATTCATGGCCGACCGCCCCATTGCGGCAGAGGCAACCATCGCATAATCAACTATGGGACAAAATGTCTGACGACACGACGCACGCTTGCAACCGGATCGACGCACGATACCCAGTCGTTGAGAATCCGGCCCGAGTTTTCTTTATAGCGGGCGCAGTGTGCCGGGTCAGTCACTTCCAGAAGGGCGTTGGCCAGTTGATCGATCTGGCGCGGTGGGAAGGTTCGTCCGTTGACGCCCGGGCGCACGAGGTCCACGGCGGCACCGACCACGTCCGAGGTGACAACGGCCAATCCAGCCGCGACGGCCTCGCTGACCACGAGGGCCCACGGCTCGTAATCACTGGGCAGTACCAGAACGTCACAGGCATGGTAGCATGGGATGACATCTTCCATCTGAAGGAATCCGGTCCAGCGCACGCGGTCGCTTAGCATTGGAGGAACCGCGGCCTGCAGCGACTGGCGCAGCGGACCATCCCCGGCCAGCACCAAGTCCCAGTCGGGGCGGTCGGGGGCGATTCGGATGAAGGCCTCAATTGCGTCGGCGGGACGTTTCACGGCAACCAACCTGCCGACGAAGAGCAGGCGTTTGCGAGCGGGGGCCAGACCGTGTTTGTTCATGAACCCACCACGAGTCGCGTCATCGCAGGCACGGATGGCGGCGTAGTCGGGTTCGTATGGAAAGAGGAAGGTGGGCTTATCGTGATCGAGGTAGCTGCGAAAGTAGGCGAGTCCCGCGGAGCCGCCCGGCATGAGCCCCGCCAGTCGCCGAATAAGCCAGCGCATAAATAGTATCTTAACCAGTCGCTTGGGTACGCTTAAGCGACCTTCGGCGTGGATGTTCGAGTCGGCGGTCAACAGCAGTGGGAGGCCTGCGCGGTTGGCCCATTGGATCAGGCGGAGCCGAGCAAGATCGTTGTAGCCGCCGAGCATGACCACCCTTATCTGATTGGCCAACAGGTATTGTTTGATGACCCCCCCCAGCCGCCATTCCAGCACAGGTTCAAAGCGTCCAAAGTGTTGAGCGTGCTTGTTGAAAAATACGGGGTTGATCGCGGGATCAAGGGTCATTTGCCACGCCGAACTGCCTTGGTGACGATCGTGCGTAAAAAGGCTGTGCAATCGTACCTCCGGCAACTCCGAAGCGATCCGCCCAAGAACATGCAGACGATACGGGGTAGGCTCGTTGGAAATGATGGCTAGTTCTGTAGGCATGTTGTTGCACCGAGTGGACCCGCATCGACATTCCATCGAATTGCAAGGCGTGCGCTTATGACTAATGCGATGCATCCGTGGTCACCGCTTGTTTGTAATACCCAATCATGCGTTGTGCGATGTTGGGCCACGTAAAGCGTGAGAGCACAAGTTTACGCCCGGCTTGCCCCATGCGATCTCGCAGTGCCTCGTCATCCAGCAGACGTTGCAGGGCGTGGGCCAAGACCTCGGGGTTTGGTTCCACGACCATGCCCGCCCCGGCTTGTGCGACTTCGGGGAAATGGCAGCCGGGCGTGCAAATCACCGGGGCCCCGGTGGCCAAGGCCTCCGTGATCGCCATGCTGAAACCTTCCTGGCGACTGGGAAGACAAAACAGATCGGCATCGACCAACGCCTCGAACTTCGCGGCGCCATAGAGTGGGCCGATGACATGCGTTCGTGGGGAAAGTCCCGCCTGCGCGATGCGTTGTTCAAACTCTTTCCGCGCTCCGCCATCCGGCCCCGCCACCACCAAGTGCGCGTTGGCATTTACCTTTGACAATTGGATGAAGCCTTCCGCCAAGTAATCCAAACCTTTTTTGTAATGCAATCGGCTCAAAAAAAGAACAAACGGTTCTTCCCCCAGTTCAGGATGGGCGGCACGGAATTTCCCCTTGGCGGGCAAGGGATTTATCTGATCTTCAAAGATGCCGTTGGGACAGATGACTCCTGGAGTACGCAGATTCAAGGGTTCAATGAGCCGTTGTTCATCGGCATTGCCCAAGTGAAGTCCCGCGGCACCATTGAGCATTCGCCGGTAGCCCAACGCCAAGGCCAGACGTTTTTTCCATCGGCTTTGGCTTAGGGAAAAGGGATCGAGCATGCCGTTGAGCAGGATGAAATAGGGGCGTCGCAATCGTCGGGCTTCGATGGCGGCGACGCGCAGCACCGATTCCCAGATGCTGTGAAGGTGTACCACATCGGATTGTTCAATCAGTGGCCGCAATGCCCTGCGCGATTGATTGGCAAAGATGCGTTCGACGCCTTGGGCTTGGGGCAACTCGACCAACCGCACGCGGTCGGTGCCGGGGATGCCCGCCAGGGTTTGCGTCACCGCTGGTCGCCGACGCGGGTCGGACATGGTCGCCAAGGTGACCTCCAGCCCCAAGCCGGCCTGTGCCGCCGCCAAACTGGCCGCGATGATCGGTGGGCCTCCGCAAGTCGGGTCCAGACTGCCGATGATGTGCAAAACACGCAAAACCAATGAATGTTCCAATTTACATTAGCTAATGTTGCTGAACTATAACATCGACACGCCCAATGGGTCCATTGGGACTCGTCTTTTGTTCACAACCCGGATACTCATTATGTGATTGCTTTGCTATCCTATCGGCCATGCGCGACGATCACAATAACCTTTCCGACGACCAGGTGCGGCATGTGGCCAAGCTGGCGCGGCTGCGGCTATCCGACGAGGAGATTCATCCGCTGGCGGTGCAACTTTCCGCGGTGCTGCACCATGTGGCCAAGCTGGGCGAACTCGACCTCGATGGCGTTGAGCCCATGGCGCATGCCTCGGACATCACCAACCAGTTGCGCGGCGATGAACCGGCCCGGCCACTGGACAATGAAGCGGTGCTGGCCAACGCGCCGGACAAAATGCCCCCTTTTTTCAAGGTGCCCAAGGTCCTGGGGGAGAGTCCAGAGTCCTGAGTCTGAGTCCTGAGTCTTGAGCTTTGAAGTCCCAGCCCGAAAACCTCGCTTGCGGTTTAGCGCAAACTCAAGACACGACCTCAAGACACGACCTCAACCCTCAACCCTCAAGACTGACCCGCCCCATGCCCCACGCCACCGACCTTTCACTCCTGCAACTCCGCGACGCCATTGCCCGGCGGTCGCTGTCGGCCGTGGAAGCGACTACGGCTTATCTTGACCGCATTGATCAACTCAACCCGCGTCTCAATGCCCTGCATGAGGTTTATCGCCAGCGGGCGTTGCGGCATGCGGGCCAAGTCGATGCCGGTGAAATCACCGGGCCGCTGGCGGGCGTGCCGGTGGTCATCAAGGACAACATGTGTACCGATTACGGGCACACCACCTGCTCGTCAAAAATGCTCGCCGACTTCGCGGCCCCTTACACGGCCACGGCGGTCACACGCCTGGAAGAGGCCGGTGCCATCGTGCTGGGCAAGAGCGTCATGGACGAGTTTGCGATGGGATCCTCCACGGAACATTCCGCCTGCGGGGTGGTGAAAAATCCCTGGGCCACGGACTACGTGCCGGGTGGGTCAAGCGGTGGTTCGGCGGCGGCGGTGGCGGGGGGACTGGCACCGGCGGCGCTGGGGTCCGACACCGGCGGCTCCATTCGCCAACCGGCGGCGCTGACGGGAACCGTGGGCTTGAAACCCACCTACGGCCGCGTCAGCCGCTGGGGACTCGTCGCCTTCGCCAGCAGCCTCGATCAGATCGGCACCTTCACCCGCGATGTCGAGGATGCCGCGCTGTTGCTGGGCGTCATCGCCGGTCACGACCCGCTGGACTCCACCAGCGCCAACGAGCCGGTGGACGATTATCTGGTGGCCGTGACGACCCCGCCGCCAGCCGACGGCAAGCTCCGCATCGGCCTGCCGCGCGAGTATCTGTCGGACGCCAATCATCCCGCGGTGGCCACGATGATGGAGGAGGCGATCGCGGCTTTCACCGGCACGGGGGCCGAGGTGGTTGATGTTTCGCTGCCGCACACGCAATACGGCATTCCGACCTACTACATCGTTTGCACAGCCGAGGCGTCGAGCAACTTGGCGCGGTACGACGGCGTGCGTTACGGCCACCGCAGTGACAAGGCCGAGGACTTGATTGATCTTTACAGTCGCTCGCGGGCCGAGGGTTTTGGCCCGGAGGTCAAGCGGCGAATCATGCTGGGGACCTATGCGTTGTCGAGCGGGTATTACGACGCCTATTACCTGCGGGCGCTCAAGGCGCGGCGGCTGATCAAGGGCGACTTCGACGCCGCGTTTGCAAAATGTGATGTGATCCTCTGCCCCACGACCACCGGCCCGGCCTTCAAGCTCGGCGCGAAAACCGATGACCCGCTGACGATGTATTTGAACGACGTTTACACCGTCAATTGCAACCTCGCGGGCCTGCCGGGCATCAGCCTGCCGGGTGGGCTGGCCAAGGTCGATGACGTGAACTTGCCGGTGGGCTTGCAACTCATGGGGCCGGCGTTCGCCGAGGCGAAACTGCTGCGGGTGGCGAAGCTGTACCAGTCGCTGACGGAGCATCACCTCCAGCGTCCGCCCGTGATGTGACGTTGTCCCGCAAGCCCGCACATGCCGTCGCCGCGATGGCTTGTGCGGGATGACTTCACTGACAGTCACGGGGATCGGGGGCGATCCGGGGTTGAACCGGGGGGGGGCGATCCCACGGATTCATGGTTCCGCGGGTTGGGAAACCGGGTGAACGCCAAAATAATTTTGCCTTGGGCGAGAAAAACCCTTGACAGCGGTTGAACTGTCGGGTATTGTGTCGTCGTCGTCACTTGTTGTCGTCGTCAAGTGCGTTTTTGACCTTTGACAGGCGGGAAAAGCGTCCTATGACCACGTTGATGGACATCGCAAAACGCGCCGGCGTCTCGGACGTCACGGTGTCGCGTGTCCTTAACGGGGCTGACTACCGCCGACCCACCTTCCGCAAGCGGGCCGAGAAGATTCGCCGACTGGCCGATGACTTGGGCTACCGGGTCAACACCTCGGCGCGGGCGGTGCGGGAAGGCTGTTTCCGCACCCTTTCCCTGCTGTTGAGTTCCCTGACCACCCGCAGCATGTTGCCCGCGTCAACGCTCCACGCCATTCACGCCGCCGCCGCCGAGCACGGTTACATCATCAACCTCGGCATTGTCGAGGATGATCGGTTTGAGGATGAGGGCTTTGTGCCCAAACTTCTAAGCGAGTGGCACAGCGACGGGCTGCTGATCAACTACCACGTATCGCCCCCGCCCCGGCTGGGGGAACTGCTGGAAAAATACGCGATTCCCTCGGTCTGGCTTAATTATGCGGGCGGACAGGACTGTGTGCGGCCGGATGACTTTGGGGCTGGTCGAAGCGCCACGCAACACCTGCTGGGGCTGGGTCACCGTCGCATCGCTTATGTCGGCCACGCTTATCAGCCTCGTAACACGCACTACAGCGGAAGTCACCGGCGCGAGGGCTATGTCGAGGCGATGAAGCACGCTGGCTTGGAGCCGCTCTGCGTGGAGCGCCAGTTGGTCGAACATTCTCCGGGTTTGGAGAATCTGGAAAAGTGGGTGCAATGGTTGCGCGGGCCGGATTGTCCCACGGCGATCATCGCTTACGCCGGGGTTGAGGCTTCCTTGGCGGTGACGGCTGCGGCCCGCGCCGGAAAGGATGTCCCCACCGAAATCTCCGTGGTCACTTTCGGGGGCAAGGCGGGGTTCGTCGGCTTGGACCTGACGACTTGGCTGGTGCCTGAAGTCGAGGTCGGGCGGGTCGGGGTCGAGGCCCTGCTGGACAAAATGGCGCGGCCGGAACAAGCCATGCCTTCCCGCGCCATTCCTTTTGTATTCAAGGGAGGCAAATCGGTTGCCCCCGCTGTTTTGGTTCGTAGGTCATCCTCACACAAGGAGCTTTTATGATGACCAAGTCTCGCAACCCCCTGCGTCGTCTCACTGTTTTGGCGGGCCTTTTGGTGGCCTCGGTGGCCTTCGCAGCCACCGCGCCAGCCGCCGTCATGGACGTGCCCTTCTGGACCGGTGCCCAAGCCGACGCCACGGGCGTCGGTGGAACGTCAAACGTGGCCTACACCCAAGTGGACAGTGGCGTGAGCCTCACTTGGGAGTTTGTCAGCAGCGGGGCCGGGGTGAAACCGCCCGCCGCCGGCACCGCCTGGAACTGGGCCGACCCAGTGTGGAATGACACCAACACCCGCTGGGAAAGAACCAGTGCCAATGGGGGCGTTAATGACAAGGCCCCCACCTATGCCGACGCCAACGACAACATTCTCCGCGTTCGGCAGAGCAGTGGATACAACGGTGTGCTGACCGTGCGGGTCAATCAGGATGGCGTCTATTCCATCGGTGGCCAAGCTTGGGCCAGATACTACACCGGCGGGAGCAACACCACCACCCGTGTTTACAAGGTCTCCGCCGATCGAAAAAACACGACCCAACTGATGAACGTCGTCATTACCGACAGCAGTGCCTATGTGGATTTCGGTGCCGAGGCGGGGGTGCAGAACATCTCCCTCTTGGCCAATGAGTACCTCGTCTTTAGCTTCACCCCCAACGGCGGAACCGGATCGCTTTATCTGGGCAACTCCCCCACGGGCGGCACGGATGTCTTTATCTCCGCGGTCATCCCTGAGCCGGCCTCCCTGGGGCTTCTGGCCGTGTGTGGCGCGGGCCTGTTGTCGCGTCGGCGTCGTCGGTAATTATCATTCATCGCATGACCCGCCCGGACGCTTGACGGCGTTCGGGCGGATTTGGGTGGCATACCCCAAACCCTGACCTGTCCCGCCACCCGTTATTCCACGGAGTCCATGACCATGACTTGCCCCCGCGCCTTTTGGCCCGCACGATCCACCCCCCGCGCTTTTACGCTCATCGAACTGTTGGTGGTCATCAGCATCATTGCCCTGTTGATCGCCATGCTCCTGCCGGCCTTGGGTGCGGCGCGGGAAGCGGCGCGCACCATTCAATGCGCCAGCAATCAGAAGCAGTTGGTGCTGGCGATGAACAATTATGCCGCGGGCAACAAGACATGGTTGCCGGCCTCGACGACGATTTGGCATTCGGATGGCTCGTGGAAGGACACCTGGGTTCACTTCATGCTCGACGATGGCATCCTCGACCCCGCGCCTTTTGACGACAGCAACAACCTAAGCAAGTTTTTTGATCGCAGCAATCTGAAGATTCTGCACTGTCCCTCGCGCAAGGTTCGCGTGCGCAACTGGGATTACACCGTGCCCCTGCAATTGCTGGGCTACAGCACCCCCACGCCGGGTCAGGCGCGCATGACGCGGCTGGATGAACTGCCCAAGCCCACCATAACTTTTCTCATGGCGGAGGCCTATGAAGGGTCGCCCAACTACTGGTGGTTTTTCTCCGATCCGCACGGTTGGGGCGGCCAAGCCAAGGCGGGGTGGACCATGCCCCATCAGAACGGCGTGGGCAATCTTTCCTTTGCCGATGGCCACGTCCAAACGTACAACTACAACGGCCCGGTTTACATGACCGAAGGCCCAAGCAGCGGCACCAACTGGCTGCAATGGGGCGGGATGAAACCCTCGATCAGCCCACCCAACGGTTATTGGCGCAGGGATCAGATCACCGGCATCACCGCCAAATGGTGAGCCGGGCACGGGGACGATCCCACGGAAGAAACCGCTCCGAGCCGCGGTTTCATCCGTGGACTTGAGAAACCGATTTACCGCAACTCCACCGACCAGTAGGCGTTGTCCAGGAAGGCCTGCCAGCAGGCGTATTTATCGCTGCCCAGGCGCAGGGAGATGACGGGGTTGCGCTTAGGTTTGTGCGGTCGGCGAATCAGGCGCATGTGCGCCTGCTCGGGCGTGCGGCCACCCTTTTTGGCGTTGCAGCGCACACAGCAGCAGACCAGGTTTTCCCACGTGCTCTTGCCCTGCTGGCTGCGGGGAAGGACGTGATCCAGCGACAGTTCGTTGGTGGTGAAGCGGCCGCCGCAGTACTGGCACTGGTTGCCGTCGCGGGCGAAAATATTACGGCGATTGAGCTTCACATCACTGCGGGGCAGGCGGTCGTAGCCAAAGAGGCGAATGACCTTGGGCACGGCCAAGTGCAGGCGAACGGTGCGGATCCAGTCGTAGTGGTCGGCATCGAAGCCGCGGGAAAAGTCATCGCGGGCCATCGACAGGTCGGTCCAACTGTCGAAGCTGTGTGGGGCATAGGAGCCGTCATCGACGCGGATGACCTCGGCCAAGTTTCGCACCAGCAACGAGAACGCACGGCGGGCATCAACAATGCGCACCGCCATCCACAGCCGGTTGAGCACCAGCACTTGGGAATTGAGACTGGCCGCGACCACTTCCATGAGAGACCTCGAAACGCGAACATTCGCCGACAAATGAGTCGCACGATGTTACCGGCGCGGGGGGGAAGTCGCAATGATTGGAACAATGGATCAGGGCAAACGCATGTGGATTCACAAGAAAGCCAAGCCACGAGCCGCGCACGAAGTAAGTGGTGCCTTGGCGTGCCGCGACGGTGAGGAAGCGGGTGACCACGCTGGTCAATGAGGGCAAAAACCCCGCTTACTGCGTGCGCGGCTCTTTAGGTAACCCTCCCTTGCAGACGGTGGCATTGTGCGGGCTTGGTTGATCTTCAATCGGTGGGATGGTCAGGCGTTGACCGTTTCGGTGTTGACCGGACTGATGAGGCCGCGCTCGGTGAGGATGCCGGTGATGAGGTCGTGGGGGGTGACATCGAAGGCCGGGCTGTAGGTTTTGACATTGTCGGGGGCGGTTTGTCTGCCCATGCCGCGGGTGATTTCGTCGCTGCCGCGATGTTCGATGGGGATGGTGTCGCCGGTGGGGAGGGCGAGGTCGAAGGTGGAACTCGGAGCCGCGACGTAGAACGGCAGGTTGTGGTGTTTGGCCAGGACAGCGACGCCGTAGGTGCCAATTTTGTTGGCGGCATCGCCATTGGCGGCGATGCGGTCGGCACCGACGATGACCATGTGAATCAGCCCTTGCCGCATGGCCATGGCCGTCATGTTGTCGCAGAGCAGGGTGACATCGACACCGGCTTGTTGGAGTTCGTAGGCGGTGAGCCGCGCGCCTTGCAAGAGGGGCCGGGTTTCATCGGCGAAGACCTTCAGGGGCACGCCGGCTTGGTGCGCTAGGTACATGGGAGCGGTGGCGGTTCCCAGACCGCCTGTTGCCAGCACGCCGGCGTTGCAGTGGGTCAGCACGCCCAAGGGTTCTGTCTCCATCAGCCCCAGTTTTTTTCGCAAGGCGAGCATCACGTTCAGGCCATGCTCGCCGATGCTCTGGCACATGGCGCGGTCTTCGGCGTGAATGGCGCGGGCCTCGGCCAGGAGCATTTCGGGGGAGGCGGGCGTCACCCGGCCCATGCGTTCCAAGGCCCAAAAAAGATTGACGGCGGTGGGACGGCTGGTGGCCAAGTAATCGGCGGCTTCTTTCAACGATCCGCCGCGCTGGACGCCGATGACGCAGCCGAAGGTCGCGGCGATGCCGATGGCCGGCGCCCCGCGCACCGACAGCCGCTTGATGGCCTCCCACACGTCCTTGACCGTCGTGCAATCCAGCCAGACGGTTTCGGTGGGCAGGCGGGTTTGATCCAGCAGGCGAAGGTGGCCCGAAGCCGCGTCGCCGGTCCATTGCATGTGCTCGATGATGCTCATGGCGGGCATGATAGTGGCATCGGCCAAGCCGCGATATTTTCAGCCCACGGCCGCGAAACGCAGACCCCCGGTGACTTCCATCTCCGGTACCGTCAGCGGTTGCCGCTCGATGGCCTGGCGATATACCGTCGCCAGCGACTGACGATAGCGGTGGCGGCTGAAATAGCTGTAGGCTTCGTGGCGGGCGGTGTCACGCAGTTTCCAGGCTAGTTGCGGTTCGGAGAAGACCCGCGTCAGGCCCATTGCCAGCACGCGCGCGGCTCCGGGCTTGGACAGCAGGGCCGAGTGACGGTCTTCGACGACTTCGCTTATCGCGTACCGCGCCTCGCCGACGATGGGCAGACCTGCGGCCATCGCCCACAACAGCGACAGCCCGCCGGCGTCAGGTCCCGACGCCAGGGCGGCATCGCAGGCCGGCAGGATGGACCACGGTTGGGTGATCCGAGGGTCGGTGATGATGCGTTGGTGGCGACCCAGATCGCGGATGATTCGCCGTGCCCGCCGATGGTTGTGTTGATCGGGGTGCATCAGCAGGCGTACCCGTTGGCCGGTGTTAAGTGAGCTTTCATCGGCCAGGCCCGTGGCCATGTCGGCGTGGGCGGCGTCGGCGGCACACGGCGGATCGCTTAGCAAGGCCACCACGCGATCCCCCGGTTCAATGCCCAACTCGGCTCGTAGGGCATCGCGCCGCGTGGTTTGCACCATCGCAAGATCGATGCCCGGCCGCAGGACATGCACCGCCGACTCGGGCAACCCCCCGGCCAGCAAATCGCGGCGAAGCGTGGAACTGATGGTGAGGATGGCCGCGTTGCCACGGGCTTCGGCCACCAACATCCGCAGCCATTGGATGGTGCGGGCGGGCGGCGGGGTGGTGACGGTTAGCAGTCGCATCGCGTTGCGGAAATAGAGCGATGCGAGGGTGAACGTGGCGGCGCTCCAGCAGTGAACGATGTCGGGGTGTTGGAGGCTTTGGTTGCCGGGCAGAGTCTCGAAACGTTGCAGGGCGTGACGTACGGCAGGCCAAGCCATGAGCGGTTGACGCAGCGGCGCGCCGATGCGCTGCGCATGGGGCAGATTCAGGTTTGCGACGGCTTGGCCAAGCGTCTGCCCGCCAAGGAGCAGGATGCGTTGGGTGATGGGTTGAGCGTTGTTGTCTCGCAAATCGTCCTGCGAGGCGGCCAGCAGCGCCAAGGTGGTGCTGCTGGCTTGCGGGCTGGCGTCGTCGAAGAGGTGCAGGAGGTGCATTAGAAAAAGCGAAAGGGGGGAGAGCGGAGAGCGGAGGGGTGGAGAGTTGGAAAAGTTTTGCGTGGGGGACTCCCAGCCGCGGAGCGGCTGGGCTTTCGGGGGCGGCGTGTTCTTTTGATTTTGACTCGTAGAGGTTATTCGATGGAGGGGATGAGCATGGTGGCGGGTTCGTGATCGTAGAAGATTTGCGCCACTTCCAGGCCGATGCGTTCGGCGAGTTTTCGCCGCAGCTCGGGCACCATGCTTTGGCCCTCGCGGCCGCTGGGTTTATAGGCCATCGTCACGCCCTTTTTGAAGCCAGCGCCTTGGCCCAGTTCAGCCACCGGTGTCATACCGGCGTCTTGGGGCAGGGCCACGGGGAAGATGCGTTTGTTGGCGCTGGCGTCGATGACCTTGACCTCAAACACGGCAGTGGGCCGCAGGAGGGAGAGGTCGCCGCCCATCGTCACATCCTGGATGGTGACGTGAATGACCTGGGCCGCGCCGAGTTCGCGCCCAATCTTCGCCACCGGGGTCTTGTCAAAATCGCTTCCCATGCGGTCGCGCAGTTCGTTGACCGCGCCGGGCTTGATGGTTTGCTTAAGTGCCTTCTGATCCACCAAAGCGAAGTCGGCGCGGGCGGCCACGGCGTTGACCAGCGAGCGGTCGCCGAGCATGTTGGCCGGGTCATCGACGAGCACCAGCGTGGGTTGTTGCGGGAGTTTGAACACGGCCTTGGCCCGCTCGCCACCCGTGGCAATGGCGGCGAAGCCTGCGGCCCCGCAGCCGGGCAACATTATTAACGCGATCAGCAGCGGCACAGCGCACAGGCACAGCCATGCCCGGCGTGGCCAGGCGGAGCGGCGGGTGCGACCAGTCGCGGCGCGAAAAATATCAGCGGGGAATGTATTCATCGTGGTCATAAAAAAGCCATCCAACTTTCTGGCCAAAGGATTGGAGCATGCCTAGTTGAATCGTCCCGGCGTCGGAGTTGGCCACGCCGATTTCACGGCCTTCGGGATAGACAGCCCGAATGGTGTTGCTGTAAGCGAAGTTGTCGGGGTTGGCCGCGTCGGTTTCGATCACGCCGAGGTTGGCGAGAATCACGCCCTGCCAGAGTTCCTTGTTGCCCGGCTCATGGGTGCTGTATTCCGCTAGGTCGATGTAGATGACGCGCTCGACGCCCAGCCGCTTGGCAAGGTCGCCGTAGGGCAAGGTGGCCCAATAGGGGTTGGCGCGTTGGAAGGCGACGATGTCGGCCGGGTCGGTGAGCTTGGCACCGGTGACGTTGGCGACGATCTGCCCGCCGACGATCTGGCCCACCACCAAGGGCGCGCGGGGGTGGCGGTAGAGGACAAACTCATCGGCGGCGATGACAATCGCAACCGTCTTGTCGGCCAAGCCGGTGTAATCGGCGGTGACGTGGACTTTTTTCATCGGCCCGGCGGTGGCATTGGCCGCGACCCCCAAGGCGGCGCAGCCTGACAACGTCGGCAGCGCCGCGAGGCACAGCACCGTCATCGCCAGCGACATCAACAGTCGGCTCCGAAGCGCCACAAGATTTTGCGAAGGTTGCGTAGAGAACGGCATGGCGGACGACTCCGTTAGTGAATGACGACCACGGCGATTTTATAAAGCCAGGCCCCGGCGACGATGCCCCCGATGACCCACATGGTCGCGGGGCGGAAGATCAGTTCACCCAGCGGCTTCAAACTCATGCCGGTGACCAAGGCCCAAACGCTGATCAGGACGGTCATGGCGGTGGCCAGGGTGAACAGCGCCCCGCCGGGTTGGGTGATGAAAGCCTCGGCGATGTGGCCGTGTACCGCCAGCGTGGTGGCGGTGGTGTAGCCGCAGGTGGGACAGGGCAGGCCGGTGACTTCCAGGAAACCGCAGGGCGGCAGGCCGAGGTGCTGATGCGTGCCCACGCCGCGCGGGTCGGCCGTGAGCAGCGCCGCGACCAGCAGCACTGCCAAGCTCCCGGCCAGCAACAGCGCCGCCGTCAAACGCGATTGCCACGGACGACTGACGCCGACTCGTGGCGATTCAAGCGGCATGGTTGTGCTGGTGGAAACGGTTGACATAAGAGAAAACAGAGTAAGCCCGCAAGGGTGTCAGGGCAATTGGCCTAGGGAGAAAAAGGGGACATCCACAATTTCCGCTTCGTTGTCATTCAAATCACCCCTGCGATCAGGAAATTGTGGATGTCCCCTTTTTCGGATTCAAACGTCGAGGTTCTTGACTTCCAGGGCGTGGTCTTCGATGTATTTTCGCCGGGGTTCGACTTGTTCACCCATGAGCACCGAGAACAACTGCTCGGCGTGACCGGCGGCATCCCAAGTCACCTGCAACAACACGCGATTCTCAGGGTTCATCGTGGTGTCCCACAACTGCTCGGCATCCATCTCGCCCAGCCCCTTGAAACGCTTAATCTCCAAGCCTCGCTTTCCCTGTTCGAGAATCGTCGGCACGATGCCCGCAAGGTTGGCGATGGGGGTGGCGATCAGGCTACCCTTGCTGTCGGTGGTTTCAAGGATGAAGCGGGTGGGCAGTTTTTCGCCCGCGGCCGACTCCTCCTGCACCAGCAGGTAGTCGTCGATGCTAACGCCGAACTCCGTGAGCCTGACGAAGATGCGTTCCAACTCGCGCACCTCGTGGAGTTCCTTGCGCACCGCCGCGCCGTCACCGGTCTTGGGTTGGGCCGCGTCGGCTTGGTTGGCGTCAGGGGTTGAGCCGTCGGCGTCGGCTTGAACGCCGGGATTATTTTCGGAGGGGGCGGTTTCGCCGATCACCGCGTCCATGTCCGGGTCCACATCGTGGAGATTGCGCTCGGCGCGGAAGGCTTCCTCTTGGGTTTCGTTCCAGAAGTAGTGGACGTTTTCGCCATGCTCGGCATCGGCGGGGATGATGACGCGAATCCGCGGCAGACGGCCTTGCCCGGTGGGGTCTTTGGAGCGCAGGCCCAGGAACTCGATGAAGTCGATGCCGCGCCGTTGCAGGATCGACACCGGCTCGGCCAGTTGTTCCAACAGGTCAAAGAACCCCGCCAGCCGTTCGCCGTTCAAACGCCCGGTTTCATTGTGTTCATCGTCAAACAGCGCCAGCGTGGCATCCTGCGTGCCCAAGGCCCGCAGCCACTGCTGCATCCGCTTTTCGTTGAGCACAAACTCGCTCTTCTTGCCCCGGCTCACCTGATACAGCGGGGGCTGGGCGATGAAGATGCGGCCTTGGCGCATCAGGTCGGGCATCTGGCGGAAGAAGAAGGTCAACAGCAGCGTGCGGATGTGCGAGCCGTCCACATCCGCGTCGGTCATGATGATGATCTTGCCGTAGCGCAGCTTCTCGATGTTGAACTCTTCGGCGCCAATGCCGCAGGCTAGCGCTTGGATGATGATGCGGATTTCCTCGGAACCCAGGATTTTGTCGAGTCGGGCTTTTTCGACGTTGAGGATTTTGCCTCGCAGGGGGAGGATGGCTTGGGTGCGTGAGTCGCGGCCACCCTTGGCCGAGCCGCCGGCGGAGTCGCCTTCGACGAGGTACAGCTCGCTTTCCTCGATGTTTTTGCTGGTGCAGTCGTAAAGCTTGCCTGGCAGGCCGCCGCCGTCCAACGCGCCCTTGCGGCGAGTCAACTCCCGCGCCTTCCTGGCCGCCTCGCGGGCCTGCGCCGCGTTGACGCCCTTCAAACAAATGCGCTTGGCGTCCTGTGGATGTTCCTCCAGCCACGAGCCAAGATGCGTGCCCACTGCGGCGCGGACAAACGACTCCACTTCACTGTTACCCAGTTTGGTCTTGGTCTGGCCTTCAAATTGCGGCTCGCCGACCTTCACCGACACCAAAGCGGTAAGCCCTTCGCGCAGGTCGTCGCCGGTGGGGTTGGGATCGTTGTCCCTGAGATACTTGGCGTTGCGGGCGAAGTTGTTGATGGTGTAGGTCAGGGCAACCTTGAAGCCTGACAGGTGCGTGCCGCCTTCAATGGTGTTGATGTTGTTGGCAAAGGAAAGAATCGTCTCGTTGTACGAGTCGTTGTACTGCATGGCCACTTCGCAGACCAGGCCGTAGGTCGCTTCGCCCTTGGCGGCGTCGCTTTCGACGTGGAAGAAGATCGGCGTCTCATGCACCGCCTGCTTGCCTTCGTTCAAGGCTTTGACGAACGCGATAAGGCCTTCGGGGAAGTGCAGGGTGATGCTCTTTGCGGCCGTGGCGGTCGGCGTGGCGGTTGCGGGATCACCGGGCGTTGTTGTGACGGCGGTGACCGGGGGGGCGGGGGGGGCGGTGCGTTCGTCCTCGACCTTGATGGTGATGCCGGGGTTCAAGTACGCCAGTTCGCGCAGGCGGGTCAGCAGCGTTTCAAAGCGGAAGGTGGTGTCGGGAAAGATCTGCGGGTCGGGCTTGAAGGTGACCTTGGTGCCGGTGCGTTGGCGTTCGCCGATGACGTGGAGCGGCTCGGAAACTTTGCCGCGCTCGAAGCTGATGGTTTGCAGCTTGCCGCCGCGGGCGATTTCGACTTCGCACCATTCGCTCAAGGCGTTGACGACCGAAGCCCCCACGCCGTGCAGACCGCCGGAGGTCTTGTAGGCGTCGTGGTCGAACTTGCCCCCGGCATGCAGGACGGTGAGCACGATTTCCACCGTGGGCCGACCGGCGAGCATGGGGTTTTCGTGCTGGTACGGCCCGACGGGAATGCCCCGGCCATCGTCGATGACCGTGCACGACCCGTCACTGTTGAGCTTGACGCTGACGTTGTTGCAGCGGCCCGCCATGTGCTCGTCGATGGCGTTGTCCACGATTTCATAGACCAAGTGGTGCAGGCCACGGACGGTCGTGTCGCCGATGTACATGCCGGGGCGTTTGCGCACGGCGTCGAGGCCTTCCAAGACCTTGATATTGTTCTCGTCATAGGCGGCCGGCTGGGGGGTCGCGCTATTGGATATATCTTGCGCCGTCCCGGCATTGGCGGGGGCGTCGGGGGAGCCTTCGATGGTCATAAAAAGCCTTTAAGGCAAAGTGTGGTTTGAGGCTTGTATTATAGGCGAAATCCGCATTGAAAGCCAATGGTGAAATGGGGGTAAACGGGGTGGAAGCAGGGGCCATTGCACTTGAACATTTGGAGCTTGGCGGGGATGAGCGGCGTGTGTCACCTTCGCATCCCACGGAAGAACCCGCTCAAAGCCGCGGTTTCATCCGTGGGCTTGTATTTGCGTCTTCACCCCGTCACCCCCTCACCTTGTCACCCCCGCATCCGCTGCCACATCAATCGCGTGGCCGCGCCGCGATGGCTGATGCGGTTTTTGTGCTCGGCGGCAAGCTCGGCGGTGGTTTGACCAAGATCGGGCATGAAGAAAAGAGGGTCGTAACCAAAGCCGTTTGATCCCCGGCCACGCTCGGGCTTCGACGGGTCGGCCGCCTCCTGCTCGGTGAGGATGCGACCTTCCACCGTGCCTCTGGCCGTCGCCAAGGTGGCCGTGGCATCACACAGGGCCATGGCGCAGACAAACCGCGCGGTGCGCTGGGCAAGCGGCACGTCGCGCATGGCCGCTAGCAGTTTGCGATTGTTGGCCAAGTCCACCTCCGCACGCGGCCCGGTGACGCCGGCGTAACGGGCGCTGAGCACCCCCGGCTGACCGCCCAAGGCATCGACCTCCAACCCGCTGTCATCCGCCAGGCAAGGCAACCCGCTGGCCGCGGCGTAATGTCGAGCTTTCTTCACCGCGTTGCCCTCGAAGTCCGGGGCGTCCTCCACCGCTTCGGGAATCGTCTTGCCCAAGTCGCCCAGCGTCAGCAGTTCCAGCTTCCCGGCGGGCACACCCAGTTCGGCCAAGACCGCGGCGATCTCCTGAACCTTGTGCGGATTGCCCGTGGCGATAAGCAGTTTCATCGTGCGCGTTCCTGATCCCGCGGAAGCCGCATCAGAGCCTGCGGCATCCGTGGGCTTGGATTTATGTTTCATCCCACAACTTTTAGTGAAATTCACGGCCATGCCCGCAGGTTGTCGATTTCATTATCAACCGCCTCATACAATAACCACCCGCCACGAGTTGACCATGCCGCTTGCCACCTTTGTCGCCGCGCCGTCGGCTTCACGCACCATGCCCACTTCGTCATCCACGACCATTCCCAACGACACGCCCGCCACGACTCCGCCTCTGGACTTGGCGGGCCGGCATGTGCATTTCGTGGGCATCGGCGGCTGCGGGATGTCGGGCTTGGCACGCATCGCCCGCCGCGCTGGGGCGGTCTGCACCGGCAGCGACAACAGCGAATCCGACACCACCCTGGCTCTCATCGCCGACGGCATCCCCGTCACCCATCAACAAGTCACCGCCTCGGTTCCGCAAGACTGCCAGATGCTCGTCATTTCCGCGGCCATTAAAGCGGATCATCCCGAACTGATCGAAGCCCGTCGCCGTGGCATCACGGTGCTCAAATACGCCCAGATGCTCGGACGCATGATGCTCGGTCGCCGGGGCGTCGCCATCGCCGGCACGCACGGCAAGAGCACCACCACCAGCATGTTGAGCCACGTGCTCATCCACGCGGGCCTCGATCCCTCGCTGATCGTCGGTGCCACCTGCAAGCAGATCGGCGGCGGCTCGCGCAGCGGCAAGAGCGACATTCTCGTGGCCGAGGCCTGCGAATACGACCGATCCTTCCACAACTTTCACCCCGTCCACGCGGCCATCCTCAACGTCGAGATCGACCACCTGGACCTCTTCAAATCGCTGGATGAAATTGTCGAGGCCTTCCGCGTATTCGCGCAAAGGCTTGATGAGGCCCCGGCCGATGCCGGCGCGAGCCTGTTGATCAATCACGAGATGCCGCATCGGCTGACGATCACTGCAGGCTTGAACTGCGAGGTCGAGACCATCGGCTTCGCCCCCCAAGCCGACTGGCGGGTCGAGGTCAGCGGCGCGGCCTGTCCGGGGGTGAAACTTCTCCACCACAGCCAAGTCATGGCCTCGTGGCGCAGCCCGATGCCCGGCGAGCACATGGCTTACAACGCCGCCGCCGCCGCCGTGCTGGCGCATCGCGTCGGAGCGACTTGGCCCGCGATTGTGGAGGGCATCGAAACCTTCCAAGGCCTTGACCGCCGCATGCAACTGCTGGGCTACCGCGCGGGGAAAGGAGCCGGGGCGGAGGACTCCGGGGGTGCGCATATACCCGTCGTCGATGACTACGGCCACCATCCCACGGAGATCGACACCACCCTTCGCGCTCTGCGGCGGCACTACAAGCCGCAACGGCTCATCTGCGTCTTTCAGCCCCATCAGCACAGCCGCACGCGGTTTTTGTTAAACGAGTTAGCCGCCAGCTTTGGCGATGCCGATTTGGTTATCGTGCCTGACATTTATTTCGTTCGTGACAGCGAGCAGGAGCGGCAAGCGGTGACCTCGGCCGACTTGGTGGATCGCCTGCGACAGCGTGGCAAGAAAGCCATGCACCTCTACCCCTTCGCCGCCATCGTCGAACACCTAGAAGACACCGCCCGCCCTGGCGATCTGGTGGTCACGATGGGTGCCGGCGACGTATGGAAAATCGCCAAACAATTTCTCGACGCCTGACAATCATCCCCCGCGCCAGGCGGGGCGATAGGTCAGCCCCAGGCGCAGGATGCGCTCCAGCAGATCGCCGTAATGAATGCCCGCGACCTCGGCGGACTCGGCGAAATCCTCGCCAAACGAGAGGTTGGGGTTGGGGTTGGCCTCGATGAGATAGACCCGGCCCGCGGCATCCATGCGGAAGTCCAAGCGGGCGTAACCCGACAGGTTCAACACGCGGTAAATGCGCTTGCTCAAACGCTCGATCCGCTGCGCCAAGGCGGGGGGCAAATCCACCGCCAACTGCGTGCGCACGCCGACTTGCTTTTGATACTCGAAATCCCACTTGACCCGCGAGGTGGCGATGGCGTGCGATTGATCGGGCAGGTTGTCGAAAACCAGTTCCCACACCGGCAGGGTTCGCAGACGATTGTGCCCCATGACGCCGACGTAAAACTCACGGCCGGCGATGTATTGCTCGGCAATCGCATCAGCGCCCAGGGTGCGATGCACAAACGCCACCCGCTCCGCAAGCTTGGCGTCGTCATAGACCACCGAGGCCTGTGCGATGCCCACCGAGCCTTCGTCGGTCAGCGACTTGACCAATAGCGGAAACGCCAGCCGCTCCGGCCGGCGCACTTTGCGACCCAGGCGAAACACCGCGAACTCCGGCACGCCAATGCGGTGATAGGCCAGGATTTTTTTGGAGAGACCCTTGTCGTGCGCCAGCATCAGCCCACGCGGATTGCAACCCGTGTAAGGCTGCTTCATCAGTTCCAGCACGCTGACGACGAAATGGTCGTACACCGCCACGCCGTGAAACTCTTCGAGCAGGTTGAACGCCAAGTGCGGCTTGAAGGTGTCGATGGCGTCGCGGATGACGCCAAGGTCGTCGCACACGCCGAGCTTCAACACCTCATGTCCCCGGTTGCACAGCCCGGCCCAGACGTCGTACTCCATCTTCCACGGAGCCATAAGCTCTTCGCTCAACCCCTCGATGGAGTCGGGCGGCACGAGGTCGGCGTGCATGAGTTGAAGAATGCGCAACGGCTTCATAGCGCCACCCTGTGCCGACCTTCGTTGAGGTAGTTGGTGGTTTGCACGGCGACCATGACCATCGTTTGCAGTCGGGCCTCGCGTGCCGACATTGCCAAGCGAAGCTTCAACTCGCGGCAACGGTGAATCATGTCCACCAGCACCTGGTCGATGGTGTATTGGTACTCGCCGGTCCATTCGGAAACGAGCCTGCGAAGCTCGGGGCGAATGGCGTTGAGAAACTTCGCGGCCGTGGACCGGGCGGCATAACGTGGTTCATCGGAAAAGATGCGGCGGAGGTTTTCATCGTAGAAATCAGGCCATTCCGTGCCGTAGTGCATGCGTTTTTTCTTGTAGTGTTCGGCGAGGGTCTGCTTGAGTTGGGAGAGGGGTTCGACCTTGCGCACGTTGCGCACGCGGGGCGGTTCCTGGGCGATCTCGGCCATGAGTTGATCGACGTACTCCAGCTTCGCCAGCGCCGGCCAACCGCGATACCTCGCCCGCCAGCGTGACGACCCCAGCCAGACGGCGAAGGTCTCGGCGAAGTCCTCGGCCGGGTGCGCTTGGGCGTACCACATGTCCAAGTGTTGCACGAAGGAATGGGAGTAAGGTTTGGGTTGATAGAACTCGGGATACTTTTGGCTGTAAGGGCCGAAGACCTCGCGCCAGTCCTTGCGGAAGTGGAGGCGGTAGGCGGTGTCGATGCAGTGGCCGGCTTCGTGGCGGAGGATGCGCAGGCAGCTTTCGCGCGTGCCGCCTTCGACGTCGAACATCTGCTTGCGTTCCAGCGCCATGAGTCGGCGATGCCCCAGATAAAACGGGATGGCGATGCCGGGCACACCGTCGGGGCTGAACCATTCGCTGCTGAGCCAGGTGTGGGGTTTGAACGTCAGACCGCGCTGTCGCATCTCGTCGTAAAGCTGTCGCACCATCTCCGCCAGCCAGGTCCCTTCCATGCCTAGGCGCAGGTCGCCGAAACGCTTGGCCAAGAGTTCATCGTCACCCGCCTCAGCCCACAACGGCTCCCGCCGATGTTGGCGTGAGGGTGGTTTGACCGGCGAAATGTAACGCTGCCTTCTAGGCAAACCGGCGGCTCCTGGTCTCAGCGTTGACTCTGCAACGATTCGAGTTTTTCCCGCACCCGCTTGGCGTGACCCGTGGGAATCACTTCGGGCCAATGGTGGGCGATGCGGCCTTGCGGGTCGATAATCAACGTGCTGCGCACCACCCGGCCACCCTTGTCGCCGGCCATCGTCGCTTCCACCCAAGCGCCGTATTGCCGCATGACTCGTTTGTCCTGATCGCTCAGAAGCGTGAGCTTGAGGTGATATTTTTCGCCGAAGTAACGGTGGTCATCGATCGTGTCCGGGCTGACGCCGAGGATCACGGCGTTCATGTCGCGGAACTCTTGGAGCAGGTCGGTGAAGTCGGTGGCCTGGCAGGCGCAGCCGGGGGTGTCGTCCTTGGGGTAGAAGTAGAGGACGACCCACTTGCCGCGCTGGGCGGTGAGTTTGACGGGCTGGCCGTCTTGGTTGGGCAGGGTGAAGTCCGGGGCCATCATGCCGATCAAAGGTGACGCGGCGGTGGCGGCGGATTCCATCTGGACCGGCGTGGGGTCCGAATGCGAGCGCGGCCCATCGGTCTTGGCCTGTTTGCCCGAAAGCGAGCCGCAACCGGTCAGGGAGATGGTCAGCACGCACAGGACGGTCAGCAACGCTAAACGACAAGTCATCATCGGGGCCTCGTGAAAAAAAGTTGCGGAAGCATCAACCGTTACACAATACACGGCTTGCCCGGCCGCGTCTCACATGACCAAGCGTTGGCTTGGTACACTTCGGGCTTGACCTTGCCCACCAACCGCCCATAAGGACCATGCCCTTGCAGCGAACCCCTTTTTATCAGTTCCACGTCGATCACGGCGCTAAGTTCGTCGATTTCGCAGGCTGGGAAATGCCTCTGAGCTACGGCTCGATCATCGACGAGCACAAACAGGTGCGTGAGCGGGGCGGGCTTTTCGACGTCTCGCACATGGGTCGGCTCAAAATCAGCGGTCGCCACGCCCGCAGGCTGGTCGAAAAACTCGTCACCCGCCGCGTCTCGGACATGCCGCCGCTCTCTTGCCGCTACGCCTTGGTCTGCAACGAACAGGGTGGCGTCATGGACGATGTGCTGGTCTATCGCTTCGAGGATCACTGGCTGCTGGTGGTCAACGCTTCGAATCGCGTCAAGATTTTCCAGCACATTCAGAAGCTCGCCGGGGACATGGTCGTCAAGATGGAGGACACCACGCTGGACACCGGCATGGTCGCCTTGCAAGGGCCGGGCGTGATGGAGGCCGTGGGGCAGTTTTCCCGCGAAGTGCCGACGTTGAAGCGTTACGGCTTCTGCATCAAGAACCTGTTGATTATGAAGATGATCATCAGCCGCACGGGCTACACGGGTGAGGATGGCATCGAGGTGATTCTGGGATCGAAGATGGCGACGATGGCGGTGAAGATGTTGATTAAGGATCGCGGGGATAGTGGTGGCGGGGCGATGAAGCCTGCGGGCTTGGGCGCGCGGGACACGCTGCGGCTGGAGGCGGGCATGCCGTTGTACGGTCACGAACTCGACGAGACGATTGACCCCCTGACGGCGGGGCTGGCCTGGGCGGTGAACATGGAGAAGGATCAGGACGAAAACGGCGAAGTCTTCGTCGGCCAGGAGGCGTTGAAGCGCATCGCTGCCACGGGCTTGCAACGTCAGCGCATCGGCCTGCGGCTCGAAGGCAAACGCACCCCGCGCCAAGGCGCTAAGGTCATGCGCGGCGACAAGGCAATCGGCATCGTCACCAGCGGCTGCCTCTCGCCGACGCTGGGCTACCCGATTGCGATGGCCTACATCGGGGCCGACGCGGCGGGCATGGGAGACGCGGTGACGGTGGAGATTTCCGAACAGGGCCACGAGGCCCAAATCGTGCCCCTGCCGTTTTACAAGCGAGGCTGAGGC